>CAMBHV010000263.1 GCA_945867255.1 uncultured Clostridia bacterium | reverse complement strand
CGATGTGTCTTTTGAACGCCGCAAACTGGATAAGGTTTTGTTTTTTCCAATAAGTCGGCATACTCCATGAAATTTTTTGCACTGTTTCCGGCAGCGCGCTTTTAATAGCATCATTAATCTGGCGAAGATATGGACGGGCCTCTTCTGGCTGCTGTGCAATATATTCCTCTATGTTCTGCGGTGCTGCTCCGCAGTAGTGGCTTTGATTGATATTCTTGAACTTCCGCCCGCATTTGGGACATTCCCACATAATTTTCCTACTCCTTTATAGCTGAACCACTTTTACTGTTACTTTTATAGTATCTCCCGGTTGTTTTCCAATTTTTTCTCGTATATCTTTGCGGACTCCGATAATATAGCAAACAGATCCATCCTCATTTTTTACACCCATATTCACAATGCTACCAGAATACGGCTCATCGTCAAAAGTAACTTCCGCTTTCACTCGGCCTTTTCCAAACTCCTTGCGGATATCGTGGGGAAACCGCACATAAGCACCACCCTTGTCAGGCACTGGCTCAATCTGCGCCTGGAATTCATAATACATTCTATCTTCCATTGAATGGTATGTTTGGGTGCATGTTTTTTCCACTTTCATAGATATATCTCCCTTTATGTATGATGAAATTGGGCATAAATTGTTACCTTTTATTGATAGCATTATACTCAAAGAAACCGCGGTTCAGCAAGTGTAAACAGAATGCTCAATTACCAGATCTACTACTGTCTCCCGCTTATGACTAGATGCTGAGTTTTAGTAATTGATTAAATTTCTTTTCAGCATAAAACAAAGCCATATTATTTTTTAATTCAGGGTATCTATAGTGTTGCAATGTTTCCAAAAAGAGAAGTAAGCGTAATTACGCTTACTTCTCTTTTTGGTTTTTACAATTATACTGCGCTTGTATACTGCACTTTGTTTCTGTTGCTTGGCATAATTTTCTCCTTTCCTGTCATCGGCATACAATTGAGAAGGGTGATTCCTTGATTGTCCATTTGAAGCTTGACATTGTACGCCAATGGAGGTATAATGTCCATCACAACCGAACAAGACAGATGAAGCGCCCAGAAAAAAGCCAATGGCTTGCCGAAGGAGTAACACTCTCAGGTGTTCCGATCAGGAATGAAGACTGTGCGTGAATGTCACTCTGGAGAAGCTCAGGAACTGGGTGCCGAAGGGGCAAAACGATACACATGCGTGTCGCCAATCTCTCAGGCAAAAGGACAGAGGATGAATACCGCCGCGGGCTGTTTCAATTGCCCGCTTACAGGTGATGTTTATCTTTTCAGGCCGTGGGCAGACCCACGGCCTGTTTTTTATTTAGAGGAGGAAGAAAACAAATGTCAGAGGTATTTCAATCGCTGGAAGCGTGGCTTTATCCCATTGTATGCAACATCAACGTCACGCTGTCCAGCTACATTCTCGTTTTTCTGTTGATCGGTGTAGGATTATGGTACTCTATCCGTACCCGCTTCATTCAGCTGCGTTGTTTCGGGGAAGGCATGCGAAAAGTGTTTGGGAATTTATCATTGCGTGGCGGGCCTCATGAAAGGGGCATGAGCTCGTTCCAAGCTTTGGCTACCGCTATTGCCGCACAGGTGGGCACTGGTAATATTGTAGGTGCATCCGGCGCCATCCTCACTGGCGGCCCTGGCGCCATTTTCTGGATGTGGGTCATTGCGTTTTTTGGAATGGCCACGATCTATGCAGAAGCCACTCTTGCTGTCAGCACCCGCGTGACAGACGAGCAAGGCAATTTTCATGGTGGCCCTGTCTACTATATCACAACCGCTTTCAAAGGTGCGTTTGGAAAATTTCTGGCAGGGTTCTTTGCCGTGGCAATCATCCTTGCACTGGGTTTCATGGGATGTATGGTGCAGTCCAACTCCATTGGTTCCACATTCCAAACTGCTTTTCAGGTGCCATCCTGGATAGTGGGTATTATTCTGGTAGGAATTTGTGCAGTTATCTTTTTGGGCGGCATGAACCGTCTTGCGGCAGTGACGGAGAAGCTGGTTCCCATCATGGCAGTCATCTTTTTGGCAGGCGGCCTGGCAGTGCTGATTGCACGTTTGTCCTATCTGCCCGAAACATTTGCCATGATTTTCCGTTATGCATTCCAGCCTCAGGCCATCATCGGTGGTAGTTTTGGCTATGCCATAAAAACTGCTGTCAGCCAGGGTGCCAAACGTGGCCTGTTTTCTAACGAAGCCGGTATGGGCTCTACCCCACATGCACATGCCCAGGCCAATGTAAAAGATCCCCATGATCAGGGTGTTGTAGCTATGATCGGTGTGTTTTTTGACACTTTCGTTGTGCTCACTCTAAATGCATTGGTGATTATTTCTACCCTTTATACCAGCGACGGTGTGCTGTATTCCGGGCAAATTCCTCAGGGTATCAGTAACACCAATTTGGCACAAATCGCTTTTGGCTCGGTATTTGGAACACAGATAGGTGCCATGTTTGTTGCCGTGTGCCTGTTTTTCTTTGCTTTCTCCACCGTACTGAGCT
>CAMBHV010000262.1 GCA_945867255.1 uncultured Clostridia bacterium | reverse complement strand
GGTAAAATTTCGGGATGCGTTTTTTTCTCCTCTTACACTTGGACATGGTGTGGGAGAAATTTTATATTATATAGGGTTTGAAACGGAATATACACTGCTGCGTTTTGCGCGCGGCATCAAACATGCAGTACTGTGGGTGTTTTATGGCATGCTGCTGGTGGTGCGCACATTGGGCAGTTTTGCCATGACATTTCTGCGCGCCGTGGCAGAGGACCTCACAGCTCCTTGGAGGCAGTTGCGCCAAGGTGTGCGAAATTTGCGCACTATGTTGCGCATGGAGAAAAAAGAAGGCGGCCCGGTGGCGGGCAAGGGTGTTGCCTATGTAGTGCGTGGGGTGCGCGCCTATCGAGACCTTGTATACAATGCGCTGTCTTATCTGATGCCGCTTGCGGCGCTTGCGGTATTGCTTGTGACCGTACATACGGTGCTGGGCTCCAACTTTGCACTGGCAGTTCGCTATCGTGACGAGTTTGTAGGGTATATTGCCAACGAAACCGTGTTTGAAGAAGCGCAGAATCTTGTGCGAGACCGTATTCGCGGAGAGAATACTGGTGAGGATTGGGCTGTGGCGCCGGAATTTACCATTGCTATTGTGGACCCGGCTGCTTTACGCAGCCGCAGTGAATTGGCAGACGCTATCATTTCTACGTCTTCCGGCCAGATCACCAATGCCACCGGCGTGGTGGTGGACGGCACTTTGGTAGGGGCAACGCAGGATTCGGCGGCAATCAATCAGCTTTTGAACGATCAAAAAGCGCCCTACGAGACCGGGCAGGAAAACCTTACCGTCCGCTTTGCTCACGATGTGGAATTGGTGCCGGGCGTATATTTTACTGATACGTTGATTTCGTCTGAAGAACTGGCTGCCCGTTTGTTGGGGCAGACGGCGTGGACGCTTTCTTCAGGTGAGCAAGTGCAGCAGAATTATCTGACGGTGCAGCAGGTGTTCCGTGAAACCTATGAAGAAACGGTGCCCTACCCCACGCAGGAGGTGGAGAACAGCGACCTCGCTTGGGGCAAGCGTGTGCCGCTGCAGGAAGGTGTGGACGGCACGAAACTTGTCACGGCTGACGTGGTATATCAGGATGGCGTGGAACAGGGACGCACTGTGGTGAGTGAGGAAGTGCTAGTAGAAGCTGTGCCGGAGATTATTCAGGTAGGTTCCCTGGGTGGTGAGCCGGGTTCCGGCCAATTGATGTTCCCCGTGCCGGATTATAAAAACATTTCACGCGGGCGTTCATACTATCACCGCGGGCTGGATATTGCCGCGCCGCAGGGCACGCCCATCTATGCGGCAGACAATGGCCTTGTCACATTTGCGGGCCGTGGCACCGGTTATAACTGGTCTTATGGAAACTACGTGCGCATCGACCATGGCAACGGCTTGGAAACCATCTACGCGCACTGTTATTCCGTAGTGGTGGAAGAAGGGCAGTATGTCACACAGGGACAGCTAATTGCTTATGTGGGCAATACAGGCCGTTCGTTCGGAAATCACTGTCATTTTGAGGTGATCTTGAACGGAAACAGTTCAAACCCAGAGGATCCGGACGATTATGTCACCCGCCCGCATGGTTGAGTGTGCTTTGCCTGAAAACGCAATTGAGTAAACTTTTGTCAAAATGATTCAATTTTGAAATTTCTCTTTTCAAGTGCTGAAAATCAGTGTATACTATAACAGTTGTGGAAAAGGGAAACCCGGCACAGCCGGGTGATGCTGGAAGAGGAGTTATCGAAACGTGGAGAAATTCGTCATTCGCGGCGGCAGGCCGTTGGTTGGAGAAGTTACCATCAGCGGTGCTAAAAATGCCGCTGTCGCGATTTTGCCGGCCACCATTCTGGCTGCCGACAAATGCATTATTGAGAACCTGCCCTGCATCAGCGATGTGGCGGCTTCTCTGGATATTCTCAGTGCCATGGGTGCAAGGGTGCGCGTGCTGGACAAGCATACCGCCGAGGTGGATACTTCTCACATCTGCACCACCAGCGTACCGGATGAGCTGAGCCGGCAGATGCGTGCATCCTATTATTTTTTAGGCGCGCTGCTGGGGCGGTTCGGAAAGGGCACGGTAGCCATGCCGGGCGGGTGTTATTTGGGCCCCCGCCCCATTGACCAGCATCTGAAGGCGTTTACAGCGCTGGGTGCGGAGGATCTGGTGGATAATGGCATGATTGCTGTGTCTGCGCCTGCTCTGCGCGGGGAAGAGATCTTCTTCGATACCGTTTCCGTGGGGGCTACGATCAATGCTATGTTGGCAGCCGTGATGGCCGAGGGCCTCACGGTGCTGGAAAACGTGGCGAAAGAGCCGCATATTGTGGATGTGGCAAACTTTTTGAACACTATGGGTGCGGATGTGCGCGGCGCGGGCACAGATGTGATCAAGGTACACGGTGTCAAGCGCATGCATGGGTGCACGTATACCATCATCCCGGATCAGATCGAGGCGGGAAGCTATATGGTGGGTGCTGCCATCACGGGTGGCAATGTGTTGATCAAAAACGTTATTCCAAAACATTTGGAGCCGATTACTTCCAAACTGGAAAA
>CAMBHV010000261.1 GCA_945867255.1 uncultured Clostridia bacterium | reverse complement strand
ATTCAAGTCTCACCGTTACACAAGAAATCCGCCTATATCCGAGAACATTCCCGGATGATTCAGAAGTTTCATACTTATATAGGCACATATCGCTTGTCTTTCTTCTTTGATATGAAGATGCTTTACGTTTTATCCTTCTTTTTGTATAATAACCTGCAAGGGCCTGTGCACACAGCCGTGCATCCGGCCATATCAAACGAGGTGAAACCATGAAGCTTTCCTTTTATACATTAGGCTGTAAGGTAAACCAGAATGAAACCGGCGCTTTAGCAGAGCTGTTCTGTCAGAATGGCTTTTCGCTTGCAGAAAAAGGCGAAGATGCTGATGTATATCTTGTAAACAGCTGTACAGTTACCTCTGGTGGTGATAAAAAAAGCCGCCAGTGGCTGCGGCGTGCCAAGCGCATGCATCCAAACGCTGTAACCGTTCTGGCCGGTTGTTACCCGCAGGCCTTTCCTCAGGAGGCAGCCCGCGTGATGGAGGCCGATATCGTCATGGGGGCAAAAGGGAGGCGGCGTGTACTGGAAAATGTTTTGCGCTTTTTACAAACGCATGAACGCATTGTAGATATTGCACCCCATGAAAAAGGCGAAACCTTTGAAGAACTGCCATTGGAACGGTTTGAGGGCCACACACGCGCCTTCATGAAAATAGAGGACGGTTGCAACCGCCGCTGTGCCTACTGTGTGATACCCCGGGCGCGTGGATATGTTCGCAGCCGCCGCGAAGAAAACATTCTGAAAGAGCTGGCTGTGCTGGCTGGTGCCGGGTATAGAGAAGTCGTGTTTTCTGGCATTAACCTTTCCAGCTACGGAAAAGACACCGGCACCACCTTGGCGCAATTGTGTGAAAAAGCAGCCAGTGTGCCCGGCATTGCACGCATTCGGCTGGGAAGCCTGGAGCCGGATCTGATGGACGATGACAGCATTCGCCGCATGGCCGCCGTACCACAAATATGCCCGCAGTTTCACCTTTCTCTGCAAAGCGGATGCACCGAAACACTTCGCCGCATGCGCCGCGTTTACACTGCCGAAGAATACGCTATTGTGGTAGAAAAACTTCGCGCAGCATTTCCACGCGCCGTGTTCACCACAGATATCATCGTGGGATTTCCCGGAGAAACACAAGCGGAATTTGAAGAAAGTGTACGGTTCGTCCGTCAAATCGGCTTTTTGAAGGTGCATGTGTTCAGTTATTCCCGCCGCGAAGGCACTCCTGCCTACAATATGCCTGGCCAAATAGAGGAACCCGAAAAAGCCAGACGCAATCATATCCTGCAGACTGCAGCCGATGAAGTGCGCGCAGCCGTGATCGGTGCGATGGAGGGCCAAGCTGTAGAAGTTCTGCTGGAGCGTGAGATCGCTCACAATATTTTTACCGGTTATACCAAAGAGTATGTCCCTGTACGTATCAAGGCACCCGGTACACATCAAGGTGACATCGTGCATGCCATTCTGGGCAGTTTTGACGGCGAACGTTGCCAAGCCCAATTGAAGTAGAATACGTAACAAAACGGCGTGAACCCTGGCTGTAAATTCGCCAGGGTTCACGCCGTTTTTATAATGCCTCAGATACCATATTTCAGCATATTATTTTATTGCACGTATCCTTCCAAATACGCCACAGCCTCGGCTTCTGTCAGCGTATGCGTATGCGGCACACCATCAAAACCCTCTCCAGCCATAGATGCCGTCAAGGTGTCTGCGTTGTCCAAATGCAGGGTCAGAACCGGGCCCTCCCCATCAAAATCACCCACCGTACCATCATCGCGTACATAGCCGGAAAAAGAAAGTACATATCCACCGGCGCCGTCATGTTCTGCAGTTTCCAAAACAAGAGTTGTTACACCTGAACCCCCTGCGCTTCCGTACTTCACGCTGTATTTCTCCTGCTGCGATACCCAGAAAGCAGGCCATATCAACCCGCCCCAATTGACATCTTCTTCATCTGCACACCACCAGGCGCTTTGCCCAAGCCCCAGTTGATCCCACAGTTCATCCAATTCCTCCTGAGACAATGGTTGTCCTACCTGTGCGCACGCTACAGAAGAAGATGCTTCAGCTGTCTCTGAAATACCACGATTGCTTACTTCAGAGGATACCGAAGGCACAGAAGATGATGCAGGCATGCTCTGAGGCTGCTCCCCCGCTTGCCCACACCCAACCAGCATTACGGCCAGGCATACCGCCAGCATTCTCAAAATCACTTTTTTCATGGTTACTCCTCTCTGAGGCAAACGCCCCTCACATGTGTTATTCTTCGATATATGGCAAAAAGCTTTCGTCATACAATACACGCGCATGATTGGTTCTTAAAAGCTGATGTGAAATCAGATTGCCCGTGCGCTTATCCACACAGTTTCTCCACACTTCACCCTCACGATACACAGCACCGTCTTTTCGCACAAACCGTTCACCTTGTGCCATGATATGGTATTTTACGTCCAATGGTTTTTCCGCACGCAACTCCCCGCAAAGATACTTTTCCGTTACATATACAATAAATTGATACGCCATATCTGTATCATTTCGAACACGGTAATCGATATAGTTATAGAA
>CAMBHV010000260.1 GCA_945867255.1 uncultured Clostridia bacterium | reverse complement strand
AATGATGCACGAATACGATAAAAAGGAATTCCGCAATGTGTCCGGCAGCGACCTTGGCCTGGAAACAGAAGAGGAAAAAAAGGCACTCCAGGAGAAAAACGAAGCACATAAGGCCCTGTTTGATGCCATGAAAGAAGCACTGGGCGATAAAGTGGCCGGTGTTTGCCTGTCCGGCAGGTTGAAAAACCACCCCGTATGCCTCTCCAGTGAGGGCGCATTGTCCATTGAAATGGAAAAGGTGCTGAACAGCATTCCCGCTCAGGAAAAAGTAAACAGCCGCAAAGTGCTGGAATTGAACGGCGATCATCCCGTGTTTGCCGCGCTGGAAAAAGCACAGCAGAACGGCGATAAGGAAAAACTGGCTGCTTACAGCGAGATCCTGTACGCCCAGGCGCGCCTGATCGAAGGCCTTGGCCTGGAAGACCCGGTGGCCTATGCCAACGCCGTGTGTAACCTGATGGTATAAAATTCACCTGTAAACAAAACAGGCCCGCGCCGCATAAAAGCGGCACGGACCTTTTTATTATAACGCAAAACTTAATACATAGCCCCCATCAGGCTGAATGAAAAGGCGAATAAAAGAACATAAAATACGATCACAATGGCCCAGCCGATGGCCTTCACCACCAGATAACTGCGCGCCAGCGTGCGGCGGTTTGGTTCTGCGCCGGATTCAAATGCCCAGATCAGCAACACGATCCACCCAATCAACGGCAGCGCTCCAATCAGAAGCGTACCGATCGTGCGCCCCATGGTAAGCGGCTCTGGCGGCACCTCATAAGGCACACGGGGCGGTGCATACGCACCCGGCATTCCATAGGCCGGCGCCGCATAGGGCGGCATTCCATAAGGAGACCGGCCACCCTGCGCTGTCTGTGGGCCCATAGGCGGCACATTTCCCACCGGCGGCACACTGCCTGCGGGCGGCACGGGGGCCGCGGCGGGCCGGGGCTGTTGGCCGGGGGCGCCATACGCCGCGCCACCCTGGTTCTGGGCCATGGGCGGCACGTTTCCCACCGGCGGCACACTGCCTGTGGGCGGCACGGGGGCCGCGGCGGGCCGGGGCTGTTGGCCGGGGGCGCCATACGCCGCGCCACCCTGATTCGGGGCCATGGGCGGCACGTTTCCCACCGGCGGCACACTGCCTGCGGGCGGCACGGGGGCAACCGCAGGCTGCGGCGCTTCCTTGGCGGCAGAGGCCGTTTCCTGCACCTGAACATCGGCCACATCCGGCACCTGCGTCGATTCATATCCACATTCGGGGCAACGTGCGGCCCCATTCAACGGTGTGCCGCAACGCATGCAAAATTTTTCTTTCATAGGGCATTCTCCTTTTTGACAAACGGCGCCGGGCCGCCTTTGCCCTGCGCGTGGCCCGTGTCGTAATACATATACACCTGGCACGGGATCATTCCATTGTACAATTTGCGCCGGCGCTGTGCCTTGCGGCCAAAATGGGCCTCAAAGTCTGCATCTGCCGTAATAATGTACGCCCCTTTCACCCGGCTGCGCGCAAGGCGCTCGCCCAGCGTATGTTCCAGTGCGGCTGCCCCGGCAGCATCCCCCAGGCGTTCGCCATACGGTGGGTTTGTAAACACAAGGCAGCTTTCCGGCGGGGCGAAATCCTTCACATCTGCCGTGCGAAAACGCACATGTGCGTCCACGCCCGCCAACTTTGCGTTGTGGGCCGCAAGGGCCACGGCATCCGGGTCGATATCATAACCAACGGCTTCAAAGGGTGCGCTGCGCACCACCTGTTCCAGTGCCGCGGTGCGCGCACGTTCGAAGGTGCCGGCCGGCACAAATGCATATCGTTCGGCCGCAAAACGCCTGCGCAGGCCCGGCGCGATATGAAGCGCCTTCATAGCCGCCTCGATGCACAATGTACCGCTGCCGCAGAAGGGGTCCCGCACGGCGCTGTCCGGGTAGATGCGGCCCAGGTCCAGCATGGCGCAGGCCAATGTTTCCTTGATGGGTGCCAGCGTGCTCTTTTTTCGGTATCCACGCTTGTGCAGCCCTTCACCGGAAGTATCCAACATAATCTCCGCTTCGTTTTTCCGAATGGAAAAACGAATGCGATATTCCATGCCGCTTTCGGGCAGTATCTGCACGCCGTGGCCTTTTTTCAGCCGCTCCACCACGGCTTTTTTCACAATGCTCTGGCATGCAGGCACGCTGGAAAGCTGGCTGGAAAGGCTGCTTCCCTTCACGGGAAACGCTGCGTCTGCCTCCATCAATTCTTCCCATGGCACGCTATACACAAGGTCAAACAGCGCGTCAAACGTATCCGCACGGCCCGCCTTCAGCAAAAGCAAAATACGTTCCGCACACCGGCTGTGCAGGTTGGCGGCCGCCAGAACGTCCGCGTCGCCGGTAAATGCCACGCGCCCGTCCGTCACCGTCACATCTTTGGCGCCCACGCGCCGGATATCGAACGCCGTGGCGCTCTCCGCGCCGAAATAACAGGGCGCGATCATGCGGTATTCCACATTCATTCTCCTTTGGCAGCTTTGATGCATGTATTATAGCACATCATACACTTTTCAGGCAAACGGCCCGCCTGGCACATCACAAATCTTCTGA
>CAMBHV010000259.1 GCA_945867255.1 uncultured Clostridia bacterium | reverse complement strand
CTGGCTGAACACCAGGTTCCACACTTCCATATAGCGGTCGCAGTCACAGCCCACCTTGCAGTCCGGCTTGCCGCAGCCGTATTCGGGCCCGCGGTCGAAATAGATTTCGCTGCACGGGCCGCACGGACCAGAACCATGCTCCCAGAAATTGTCTTCCTTGCCGAAGCGCACCATGTGGTCTTCAGGAATGCCGATCTTCTTTGTCCAGATGTCGTACGCCTCATCGTCATCCAGGTATACAGAGATATACAGTTTTTCCGGCTCGATCTTCAGCACGCCGGTCAGGAATTCCCACGCCCAAGGAATGGCCTCTTCCTTGAAATAATCCTGGAAGCTGAAGTTACCCAGCATCTCGAAGAAGGTGCCGTGGCGCGCGGTGATTCCCACGCGCTCGATATCCGGCGTACGGATGCATTTCTGGCATGTGGTAACGCGATGGCGCGGCGGCTCCTCCTGGCCAAGGAACCATTTTTTCATAGGCGCCATGCCCGAGTTGATCAGAAGAAGGCTTTTGTCGTTGTGCGGCACCAGCGGGAAGCTGCCAAGGCGCAAATGCCCCTTGCTTTCAAAAAATGAAAGATACTTCTCGCGCAGTTCATTTAGGCCTGTCCATTCCATACTGTTCGTGTTTCTCCTCTTTCCATGCATATTTCGAAAAAAAAACAGCCTTCGCCCCACCAAGGGACGAAGGCCGTAAAGGCTCCGTGGTACCACCCAAGTTGCGCACAAAGTGCGCCGCTTTTCAAGGCTTTAACGCAGCCAGTACGCCCCGCTCTTCGCGGGAAGCTCACGGGTGGCGCGCCGCCTGCCATGCCAAGGGTGTTTCAGCCATGCACCCTCTCTCTGAAAAGCACGCAGATGTGCGGCGTTCTTCCGGTCAGCGCCGTTTTCCGATTTCCGTAATCCATTATAAAACAAATGCGCGGCTTGTCAAGCAAAATGCGCTTTTTTGCACACCATAAAGGGCATTTCCTTGCCTATTCTCCGGCTCACTGCTGGTTTGCGCTTTTCTCCATCAGGGCACGAATTTTTTCGTGCGGGTCGATGATAGAGCTCACGGAAATATCATGGTTTACAGCGGCAATGTAGTAGGCGATATACTTCGATACATCCACCTCATGGAACCATGCACGGCTCTTCAACTCCGGCGTAAGATAAGTGAGGTTTGTGCCAAACACACCATTCAACACGCCCTGTTCCACTGCCTCGTCAAACGCGGAAAGTCCGTTTGTAAAAATGGCATAGGTTGCGTTGGCAAAAATGCGGCGTGCGCCCTGCTTTTTCAAAGCATAGGCAATATCCAGCATGCTTTCGCCGGAAGAAATAATATCGTCTGCCACAAACACATCTTTGCCTTCCACGCTTTCGCCCAGATACTCGTGCGCCACAATGGGGTTGCGCCCATTCACCACGCGCGAATAATCGCGACGCTTGTAGAACATGCCAAGGTTCACGCCCAGCACGCTGGAATAGTACATGTTACGCTGCATGGCGCCTTCGTCCGGGCTTACCACCATGAAGTGGTTGCTGTCGAACTTCAACTCCGGCACACAGCGCATCATCGCCTTGATCACCTGATAGGTAGGCATCATGTTGTCCAGGCCCATCAAAGGCACAGCGTTCTGCATACGCGGGTCATGCGCGTCAAAGGTAACAATGTTCTGGACCCCCAGAGCCTGCAGTTCCTGCAGGGCCACGGCGCAGTCCAGGCTTTCGCGGTAGTTGCGGCGGTGTTGGCGGCTGCCATACAGCAGAGGCATTACAACGCTTACACGATGTGCCTTGCCGCTGGCCGCCTGAATCAAGCGTTTCAAATCCTGAAAATGGTCGTCCGGGCTCATGCAGTTCTCGTGGCCGAAGATTTTGTACTTACAGCTGTAGTTGCCCACGTCCACAATAAAGAACAAATCATCGCCGCGGATGGAAGCCTTGATCAGGCCCTTGCCGTCACCGGAAGAAAAGCGCGGGCACTCGCTGTCAATAATAAAGGTTTCGTCCTGAATGTCTGCTTCTCGTGCCCAACGCACCAGATGCTGGTTGATCTTTTTCGTAAGCTCCTCTGCGCCGGTACATGCAATGATGCCAAGATCCGCCACGCGCTCGGATGCCTTGAAAAATTCTTTCGCACTTTTTTCCTGTGCCATAATGGTCGGCCACACTCCTCACATAATGTTGCAGAATGATTTTGCCCCGGCACTTGGGCCGGGCCTTTTCTCGTCTTTATTGTATCATAAAACACGCGTATTCCAGCGCCAAATTTACAATTTTTCAAAATTTGTCGTTTTGTCTGATACACCCATGAAATGATGGTGCCTTTTGCGCATAATGCGGAACAGGCCCGCGTTTTTTACCAGAAAAACCGGCAAAATTGTCCATTCACCCGTACTCGGGCACGCTGTCATGTACACGTTTGCTGTCTGTTCAAAGTCACTTTGCTTTTTTCGGCTACCGGATGCCTCAAAAGCGAAGTTCGGAAATGTTTTGTTCACGGAAATACTTGACAAACCCGTTTCTATTCTGTATGATAAATAGGCACTCTTGATTTCGGGTGCCTTTTAGGGGTATAGCTCAGCTGGTAGAGCAGCGG
>CAMBHV010000258.1 GCA_945867255.1 uncultured Clostridia bacterium | reverse complement strand
TGATTTTGGTAATGAGCGAAGATTCCGCCCAGACGGCGCAGGCCCTGCGGGATGCTTTGAAGTAAGAACTTCGGTTTAGAATACCGCATAAAAAGCGGCAGGTGATACACCTGCCGCTTTTTTAGATTCATTTTTTGCAATATCAAAGTTTGGAATAACCAAAACTGTTTACCAGTGCTTCAATAGGTATGCCCGATTTACAAAGTGGGCATTCATGTGGCGTGTAGCTTTGATATTCCGGCACATCTTTTGCGTGGAACACTGCGTGTACCTCGTGGCCTTCTGCAACGGTTAACGCCGAAAAAATAGCACACATTCCGGCTACTTGGCCGCCATAATACTGGATGCATTCGGCACTTTTTCGAATTGTGATGCCCGTGGTAACACTGGCCATTAGAATCAGAACATGCTTGCCACGCACCATGGGCTGCAGGTTGTCGCGAAATAAAAGCTGGCCGTTGCCATCCATCTCCGGAGTGATGACATAGATCGTGTTGTGTGCATTCATAGATACAAGCCCGTTTCGGGTCAGTTCCTGCGCAAGCAGTGTGCCAATCACCTGCGTACCATCCAGGCACACAATGGTGTCCACAACGGTATTCATCATATACTTGCCCGCCAATGTGCGGGCAATTTCCTCTGCCTCAGACACACGTGCCTTCAGCGTTGTGATATCAATATAGAAATTGACGTGAGAATGATTTGTGGCAAAGTGCCCGGGCAATACCTTTAAAGGCACGGTATGGTTGCCAGAATACAATTTGATCTGACGGTGTTCCATGGGCGACCCTCCTTGTAAACAAAGCGTTCTGCAGACACAGAACGCTTTTTTTCATCATAGCATATCTTTTGCCCTGCATTCAATATTGCGAAGCGAAAAATCAGAAAACATGAAAGAAGATGAAACAAGAAGGGCCTTCGGTTATCTGGGGCGATGGCGGTACACATGTTGTTTTAGTGAAGTGTACAGCGCTGGCAACCCAACTGCTGCGTAAGGAATCATTAATATGGCATAACTCCATACATAAAGGCTTTTAGCCTCCCAGAAAGTGTGAAAAACAAATCCGCCAAATACAATGACAGCAGGGATAAGTTCTTCCACGCCCCATTTGCGCCGCCGAAGCCACAATGCACCAGCTGCACCAAGATATACAAGTGCCTGTACGACATCTGCAACATAAACAGCGGCATCGTGCGCCACCCCAGCATACCACATACGCACAGCGGCTGGCGCAAGTTCCTCCAGCAAGGCGCTGCGGCTCGTCCAAAACACGGCGTAGGTAGGTTCACACCATTGCGTAAGTGTTTTTAAGCCAAAGAAGTGTACGGCATAGGAAGGGCTTTGCAGAAATGTAAGGCACCGTGCTTTGATCATTTCTACCGCCTCAGCGGTGATTGCAGAGGCGTTGCCCTGATGAACCACATAAAGAATATCGTTGTACTGGTTGAACCATCCGGGACCCAATGGGCCCTCCTGAAGCCCCATAGCAATCCAAGCGGTAAATGGCTCACCATTATGCAGGTCGTAACCGCTGAGCTGTTCCATGATAATAAGAAGAATTTCGCTTGCGGCAAGGCAAATTAATATCGTCAGTATCATGGCCGCAAGCGGACGCAATTTTTTGCGCCGCAGCGAGGAAAAGAGGTATAGCAAGCAGAGCCCCACCAGAAAAACGGCGCTATTGGGCTTGGCCAGCATAGCCAGGGCCATCAGACAGGCCGCGGCAATATAGCGGCCCCATGCTTCGCTTCGAACGGCGTGCATCGCGCAGGCCACGGCACCCACAGAAAAGGCTGCAGAAGCCAGCGTGCCATAAATAAATGTGCTGAACAATGCACTGGGAAAACACGCAGCGCATAAAAAAGCACCTGCCGCCAAAGATGCGCGGCTTTCTGTGAGCAGCTGAACAATATCTAAAAGGAACCACGTCATCAGTGCAGCAAAAAGTGCGTTGAAGCATTCAAATGCAAAGAAATGATGCCCTGTGCCGAATACACCCGCCAGGAAAGCTGCCCACAGTGTGGTGCCAAGCTGATAGGGAAATTGCGAATAATAGGCCAAGGGGCGCAACAGGCTGTAATCACCCTGCAATAGATTTTCTGCCCCTGTGCACACCATGGCGCGATCCGCCTCCGGGGCGGCACCGTTATACCAGGCCCATACCACGCTTAACGCAAATACAAACAGGCTGGCGATGAATTTTATCGTGCGAGGCGAAAGGGATGCCAGCCGCTTTACAGCCCACACACCGGCGACACACGAAACCCCGCAGCCAAGAGCTACCCAGGGCATGGCACGAATCGATAAAAATGGGATCTCGGTATAATCGCCCGGGAAATAGGCGGTTATCACAAGGCTGCACAGCGCAAGAAAGGTAAAGCAAAGTATCGTGCATACGAAAAATACTGTGCGACACAGCCGGTAAAACGGATCCAGGCAGCCGATAAGCGACCTTTTCAACACAAAACACCCTTCCGTATCATGATGCGGGAAGAAATATGAAAAAACCGCATAACCAAGCTGATACTGCCTGATTATGCGGTTCTTTCCTGGTCCGAGTGGCGAGAGTCGAACTCACGGCCTCTTGAACCCCATTCAAGCGCGC
>CAMBHV010000257.1 GCA_945867255.1 uncultured Clostridia bacterium | reverse complement strand
CTTGTGCTCACTTCGCTGCTGGCAACCCTGAAGGGCCCGAAACACCGCTCCGATTTTGTGCAGCAGCTTGCGTTCGGGGCCTATCTCAAAAAGATCCCATCTCCCGACACACCCTACGACTGGATCAGCCGGGATAAGGCCATTGTGGCAAAGTATGCGGCGGATGCAAAATGCACATTTGTGTTCACAGTAAGCGCGTTTCATGAATTGATGCACATGGTGCGGGATGTCAATGAGAAGGGCTTTGCCGAAAAGCTGCCCAAAACGTTGCCCGTTGCGCTGTTTTCGGGTGATATGGACCCCGTGGGCGGCTATGGCACCGGCGTGAAAAAAGTATATGAGGCTATGCAGGCAGCAGGCATGGAAGACGTAACGATGAAACTGTATCCGGGCGCGCGCCACGAGATCCTCAATGAGACAAACCGCGCCGAGGTATATGAAGACATCCTTGCCTGGTGCAACAGGCATATATAAGCAGTAATTCTGCTCAAGCCGGCGCCCCGCCATTTGCGGCGGGGCCTTTTGCGGCACATGTGCCGCTTGCAACATAAAAATGGGAATGAAAGCACTATGTTATTACAGGCAAACGATATCCAAAAATATTTTGGCGCTGAGCTTTGTCTTGCGCATATCAGCTTCGACGTGAATGAAACGGATCGCATCGGCATTATCGGCCAGAACGGCGCGGGCAAAACCACGCTTTTGAAGCTAATCACCGGCGAATACGAGCCGGATGCAGGCGAGTTCGTCTTTGCGCGCGGGGTGCGTGTGGGTTATCTGGAACAGAATGCGGCCTTGCACCCGCAGCGCACAGTGTATGAAGAAATGCAGGATGCTTTTGCGCCCGTGCTGGCCGCCATGCGCGAGCTGCAGCAGGTTCAGGCGCAGATGGCCGTGGGTGCAACACCGGAACTTGAACGCCGCCATGGCGAGCTGCAGGCGGTGATTGATGCAGCTGATGGCTATCAAATCGACACGCGCATCCGTAAGGTGCTGAACGGGATGGCCTTTCCCCAGCAGGACTGGCAAAAACGCGTGGGCGTTTTGTCCGGTGGCGAACATACGCGTCTGCGGCTTGCAAAACTGCTTTTACAGAACCCGGATATCCTGATTCTGGACGAACCCACCAACCACCTGGATTTCGTCACCATGCAATGGCTGGAAGATTACCTGAAGACGTATCGCGGTGCTGTGCTGGTGGTAAGCCACGACCGCTATTTCCTGGACGAGGTGTGTACGCGCATCTTTGAGGTGGAAGACCATTCTCTTACCACCTATAAAGGCAACTATTCGGCCTACTTGCCCCAGCGGCAGGCGGCAGACGCCTTGCAGCAAAAGCAGCATGACGCCGATGTGGAAAAGGCCAAAAAACTGGAAGATTATATTGCGCGCAACCTGGTGCGCGCTTCCACCACAAAAATGGCACAAAGCCGCCGCAAGCAGCTGGAAAAAATGGAGATCACCGCTGCCCCGAAAGGGGAACGTCAGGGCCTTGCGTTCCGCTTTGAATTTGATGTCACGCCGTATCAGGATCTTGTGATCGCGAAAGATGTGGGCATCCGGCTGGGGGAAAGGCAGCTTGTGCAGCACTTCACCCATACGGTGCGCCGTGGCGAGCGGCTTGTCATCGCGGGGCCAAACGGTGCGGGCAAATCTACGTTGCTGCGCGTGCTGGACGGCAAGCTGCGCCCCACGCAGGGCAGTGTGCGCTATGGTGCGGGAGCCAAAATTTCCGTGTTTGAGCAGCAGCAGCTTCGCCGTGCGGGCACGGTGGAAAGCGCCATCTGGGACAAATATCCCCAAATGACGGAACTGGATGTACGCAGCCACCTTGCCCGGCTGGACTTTAAAGGGGAAGATGTTTTTAAGCCGTGCAACGCACTTTCCGGCGGCGAACTTGCGCGCCTTCGCTTTGCGGAGATCCTTCTGGAACGGCCAAACCTGATGTTCCTGGACGAGCCCACGAACCATTTGGATATCTACACGCGGGAACGGTTGGGTGATGCTTTGCGCGCATACGAGGGAACATTGATTCTTGTCACGCACGACCGATATCTTATGAACAGCCTTGGCTGCCCGGTGCTGTATCTGGAAAACGGGGCGGCCACACTGTATGCCGATTACAATGCCATGATGCGGCGCGACACCACGCCGCCGGCGGCAAGGAAAGAGGAAAAAGCCGAAAAGCCTGCCTGGGGCAAAGAACAGCGGCGAAAAAAGGCTCAGCTGCGCCAGAATATCAAGGCGGTGGAGGATGAGATGGAGGCCCTCACCATGAAAATCATGGACCTTGAAGCCGCCGTGAACGACCCAGACGTGCTGCGCGACCACGTGCGCTTGCGCGAAGTGTGCGACGAACTGGACGACGCCCGCTTCCATGAGACCGAGCTGGAGGCGCGCTGGGAGGCCCTTGTGGAACAGCAGGAGCAAATGGAGGCGCAGGAGGCCGAGGCGTGAATATCTGCGAAGGGTGCCGTTTTGTATCATGTGGCGGCATCGGTTCGCTTTTTATGAGGCAGAATACAAACAGGCCGCGTGTGGCATTTGCCGCACGCGGCCTGCTTTTTTATACACGCCCCGGCATGATAACTGTGCACTTTGGGCGCTGGC
>CAMBHV010000256.1 GCA_945867255.1 uncultured Clostridia bacterium | reverse complement strand
CCCACACATAGGCCGCAAAGGCTGCCAGAAGCAAAAGCTGAGGCCTTGTCCACGCATATTTTTTCAAAAGCATTTTCTATTTCCTCTCTGCTTGCCATTCTTCATTTCTTCCTACACGGAACAAGACGTATTCTTCTTCAGGCGTACGATGCCATCCACCCACAAAGGTAAGCGTCACACCCTGCTCAGCGGCCTGCGCCTGGTATACGGACGCATCCGAAAGTGCCATGGAACCTGTGGTAAAAAAATAGAGGGGCCGCTGGCCCACCGCCGGATTTTCACGCAGAGCTTGCACTGCCTCGCGCACCGTCATAGCACCGCCGCCAATTCCGTCTTCCAACTCGTCCCAGCTGGTGAAGCTGATGGGCGCCGTTCTGGCCGGGTTCCAGAACTCCAGCGTCGGCTGATAGGCAGAAAACAAGCTGATATAAAATTCGTTATCTGTAAAAATCACGGCATCCGGCTCCGTTACCTCCACAAGCGCCTGCGCAATCACTTCACTGCGCACGTTGTCTTGCGGCGGGCGTATCAGTTCTTGCAAAGAAAAGGACACCGCCGGCACCGTCAGCAGAGAAAAGACCAGAAGCGCCACACCAAAGCCGCGCTTTGCGGCCTCCTTTTGTGCCTGTGAAAATCGCATTGAGCCCCCGATGTCCGACACAGACATCCATAATGCGCACACAAACATCATAGCCATCACTGCGTGGCGCTGTTCTGTTGCATATACAAGAAAATGTTGCAAGATCAGGCAGTAACCCACACCGCACACCCAGGCAAACAGGGGCAGTGAGGCGCAGCGCAGCCAGCGCCACAAAAGCCACGCCAACACCGCCAATAGCGGCAGCAATAAAACAGCCCCGTGCTTTGCCACATAATAGTACAGCTCTATATTGAACAGCGTCTTCACACCAATGCCGGAAAAATCCAGCACTGTCTGGAGAAAGCTTTGGCTTTTCAAATCGATCTGTGCATTAGCCGTCACACTACCCGCCAGTTGCACCGCCAAAAGCAATACACCGCCCATCATCACAGCCAGTGCACCCACATCCACACCACGTAGTTTTTTTACCTGCAGGCTGCGCACCAACGCTTCCAGCGCCCACTGCGCCATCAGAAAACCCACAAATCCGCACAGCATCACATGAACCTGGCACAATAAAAACAGCACAGCCGCATACCGCACAGGCCTTGTATGCCGTGTGCCATACAGGGCAGCGCACAGAATCAGCAAAAGGCCCGCCAGCGCATAACTGCGTGCCACCACCGGCAAATAGTATATGAACGGCACGCTGAACAAACATGCGGCCTTCGCATACCATGGCAAAGGCGCAAACCGCACCAACACTGCAGCCGCCGCAACCATCAGCGCTGCGCTCAGCACCAGAATGCTCTCAAACGGCAGGCCAAGCTTTGCCAGCGGCCACAAAAGTGCATACCACAAAAATGGGTGTCCCTCGTAACGAAGCTGTGCAAAGATCTGCGGGATGGAAAGGTCCCGTACGATGCACCAAGCCTGCGACACATCCCGCCAGGGGTCATACCATCGGATACACCAAAGTTGCACCCACACATAGGCCGCAAAGGCTGCCAGAAGCAAAAGCTGAGGCCTTGTCCACGCTTTCGCCTGCATATTTATCTTCAAGGAAAGCCCCTCCTTTCGAAGTGACACAAAAACACCCCGCGGCAAGGTGCTGCGGGGCAGATGTTAAAACGCTCAAACACCGGGGTGCGGGTTGACGATATTGCGCCAGTCCAAATCGCCGCGCTCCAGGCCGTGGATCAGCACTTCTGCTGTGGCAATATTGGTGGCCACAGGAATGTTGTGCACGTCGCACAGGCGCAGCAGGTTCATCTCGTTGGGTTCCGACGGCTTGGCCGAAATCGGGTCGCGGAAGAACAGCAACAAATCGATTTCATTGCAGGCAATGCGCGCGGCGATCTGCTGGTCGCCGCCGTGTGTACCGGAAAGGCATTTCTGAATGGGCAGGCCCGTAGCCTCGCTCACCAATTTCCCTGTTGTGCCGGTAGCCGTCAGGCTATGCTGCGCCAACACGGAGCAATATGCAATGCAGAACTGCACCATCAGTTCTTTTTTGGTATCATGCGCGATCAGCGCAATATTCATGGGGAATCCCCTCCTTATCTACTTACCCACCCTTATATGAACATAGCATATATCAGGATATTAGCAACTTTCAGCGAATAATCAGCGGAACATGCACACCACTGAGCCTTGCTGCGATGGCCGTAAAGACCCTCGCCGCTTTTTCTTCTCTTCCCAGCGCCGTTCCGGTGGCACCAGCACGCATCAGCGCCGTACTGTAAGGTACTACACCCAGCAGCTGTGCTCCCACCGTGTCGATGCACTCGTCCAAATCACGGATGCCTTGATTTGCCAGTGTGCGCGGCACTTTGTTGATCACCAAACGCACCTGATTACAACTTTCATACAACGCGTCGCATACTATGTGGCCGTCCCGCAACGCCACCGGATCCGGCGTGACACAGATCAGTGCCAGATCTGCCACGGAACGTGCCGCTTCAAACGGTGCGCCCATACCGGCTGCGGTATCCAGCACGATTTCATCGAACACATCTCCGGCCTGATGCAAAAAGCTTTGCAGCGCAGCGG
>CAMBHV010000255.1 GCA_945867255.1 uncultured Clostridia bacterium | reverse complement strand
AGCGAGATGGTGGGGCGTACGCTGAGCCAGATGTATCCCACTGTGGAAAAACAAATCGGAGAAGAAATCCTGCGTGTGGAGCATCTGGAACGAAAAGGCGTATTTCATGATGCCTGCTTTTCCGTTCACCGCGGCGAAATTTTGGGCTTTGCCGGCATTGTAGGTGCCGGGCGTACCGAACTGATCAGTGCTATTTTCGGGCTGGACCGCTATACACAAGGCAAACTTTGGCTGAATGGCAAGGAGATCACGATTCGAAATCCCAGAGACGCCATCCGGCATCATTTTGCCCTTATTCCTGAGGACAGAGCGCGGTGTGGGCTGAACCTGAAGGCTTCCGTCAAAACAAATGTGTGCATGGCGATTCTGTCCAAAATCAGCCGGCACGGCTTTTCCAATAAGCGTGCAGAAGAGCAGACGGCCGATGATATGATCCAGCAGGTGCGTATCAAAGTTACATCCAGAAATCAGCCGGTTGCATCTCTGTCTGGCGGCAACCAGCAAAAAGTGGTAGTTGGCAAATGGCTGTTAACGCATCCGGATATCGTGTTCATGGACGAACCGACGCGCGGTATTGACGTGGGTGCGAAATATGAGATTTATCAGCTGATGCAATCGCTGGCCAAAGAGGGAAAAGCAGTTGTGATGATATCCAGCGAGATGCCGGAACTTCTGGGTGTATGTGACAGGATCCTGGTTTTGAAAGAGGGCCGTATTCTGGGTGAAGTAAAAGCAAAGGAAACATCCCAGGAAGAGATCATGGCAATGATTGTGAACGGTTAAAACAGGCGAACGGGGAAATGGAGATGAACAGTTTGAACGTAAAATCTTTGGATAAGGTGAAAAGGAAGGGGCTCTCCCCTCAGTTTGCCATTGTGTTTGTGCTGATTGCGCTGATCGTGCTGTGGTCTGCCTTGTCACCCGCCTTTCTTACAACCAACAACCTTCTGTTGATCATCAAGCAGGTGACGTTGTACGGTATTTTGGCTGTGGGCATGACACTGGTCATCATAACCGGGGGCATTGATCTTTCGGTAGGGTCTGTAGTAGCGTTGAGTGCAGTATTTGCTGCACACTTTGCTTCTGGTGAGTATGCAGAGGCGCCGCTCATTTTGCCTATTGCAGTTGCAGTAGGAGTTGGAACGCTATGCGGTTTGATTAACGGCATAGGAATAGCCTATGCGAAGATACCAAACTTTATCATGACCATGTGCATGATGCTGGCCGCGCGCGGTGCGGCGTACATTTATACCAATGCAAAGGCTATTTTTGGGCTGAGCGATAAGTTCACCAATATTTCCAACGGATTTCTGGGCAGACAGTACGATGCAGAAGGCCTTGTGACGCAGTATGGTGTGCCGTATATGGTGTTCTATTTCGTGGCGGCCATGATCATTGGCATCATTTTGCTGCAGTATACCACCTATGGGCGAAAAGTATATGCAATCGGTGGCAACCACGAAGCCGCCAGATATTCCGGCTTAAATGTGCGTTTGGTGGAAATGTCGGTGTATGTTATCAGCGGTTTGTGCAGCGGTATCTGCGGTTTCCTGATGGCCTCACGTATTTCTTCCGGTAACGCGAACTCCGCGGACGGATATGAGATGACGGTGATCTCGGCCGTAGTGATCGGCGGGGTAAGTATGTCGGGCGGCGTAGGCACCATGACGGGCGTTATGATAGGTGTTCTGATCACGGGCGTTATCAGCAACGGTATGGATATTTTGGGCGTAAACAGTTATTATCAGAAGATTCTGCAGGCAGTGATTATTCTGGTTGCGGTTTATATTGACGGAAAGATCAATCGCCGTAAAAAATAGTAAATGGCATCTCTGCCGGCTGAGAATATCTTTAGCCATGCGGCAGAAACAGGAAGGGGAATCCCGGGTGACAACACCCGAGAATCCACCATGTGGTGGAAATCATATTTGCAAAGGAGAAAGAAAGATGAAAAAGCTAACGACGATTCTGGCGCTTATTCTTGTGGCAGCGCTGATGCTCACCGCTTGCAGCACGGGCGGCACATCTTCCGCGCCGGTCTCTGCCTCGGGCAGCGAAGCGGGCACGTCCACAGCCCAGGCAACGGGCACAAAAATCGTGTTCCTGCAGACACACAACAATAACTCGTTCATGGCCTATCTGGGCGAGACGCTTGTGGCCACTGCAGCCGAATACGGCATTGAGTGCGAACATATCACAGCGGACGGCGATGAAGCGGTGCAGCTGAGCCAGATTGAGCAGGCCATCGCATCCGGCGAATATGCCGGCATCATTGTGGAAGCTGCCGGCGAAGGCGTGACCAATGGCTTTAAGGAAGCACAGGAAGCGGGTATCCCCATCATGACGCTGCATGAAGGCGTGCAGGACAACACCAACGTAGATGCGATCGTGCAGTGCAGCCTGGCAGAAACCGGCTATCAGCAGATCAAACTGGAAGTGGATGAGCTGGGTGATTCCTTTAACCTGGCAATCGTGAACGGCTCTGAAGGCCATGGTGCTACGGTAGCTATCTATGAGGGCTATCAGCGTGCACTGGAAGAGTTCCCGAACATCAACGTTGTGTTTGAAGGAACTGGCAACTGGGCAGCAGAAGATGCTATGGCCCTGACAGAAACATGGTTTGCCTCCGGCAAGC
>CAMBHV010000254.1 GCA_945867255.1 uncultured Clostridia bacterium | reverse complement strand
GACTTCCTTGCCCTCCATCAGAATGGAACCACTGTCCGGGATATGTTCCCCCATCAAAATTTTCATCAGCGTAGATTTTCCCGCGCCGTTTTCGCCCACCAGAGCCGTCACTTTGCCTCGCCGGACAGTAAGATCCACAGAGTGCAACACTTCCACACCGGAAAACGACTTGCATATCCCCTTCATTTCCAACAATGCATGTTCCATTGGCGTTCCCTTCACTGTCTGTTATTTTCCTGCAATTCGTGCGATCGTTTTCGGTTTATCACCACTGGGGTACGGCAGTTCCACTTTTCTACCATTTCACCGGTCAGCAGCACGCGCATCACCGCATCGCTCAAAATGCGCAAATTTCGGGCACAGTTTTTCTTGATCTGTTCAAAATCACATGCCTCGCCCACCGAACTGAACACTGCCGTAACTCCGTGGTCATATACGCGCTCTGCGCCTTCCCCCACGGACCCACACAGTGCAATGCAGGGCACCCCCGCTTTTTTTGCCCTTCGGGCAACGCTGACGGGCACTTTGCCACGTGCGCTTTGCCAATCGATACGTCCTTCGCCGGTAAATACGATATCCGTATCCTTCATCATCTGATCAAATTTCACAACATCCAGCAGAAGGTCTGCCCCGGGATGTAACTTGGCGCCCAAAAATGCCATCAACGCCGCACCCATTCCCCCGGCCGCGCCGGCCCCGGGGAGATCTTTCACATCTGCGCCCAGTTGCCTTGCCAGCACACCGGCCAGATGTTCCATGCTGGAATCCAGAGCCGGCATCATTTCTTCGCTAACGCCCTTCTGTTTTCCGAATGTATAGGTGGCGCCATTCTCTCCACACAGGGGATTATCCACATCACAGGCAACAATCAGCTCTATCTCCGGAAGCCGCTCCGGTCTTTCGATGGTTTCAATTTTTGCCATATTATAAGCAGCGGCTAATAGCCGCTCTCCGCTTTTATCATAAAAGCGGTATCCCAGCGCTTGTGCCATGCCCAGGCCACAGTCGATGGTGGCGCTTCCACCAATGCCCAGCAGAACCCGACGTATACCGTGTTGCTCCGCATGTGCCAGCATCTCACCCACGCCGTACGTAGTGGTGTGAAATGGGTCGGCCTCGCCGTCCAAAAGCAGGATGCCTGCGCATGCTGCCATCTCCATCACAGCAGTACCATCTGGCAACACACCGTAGCTGCACTCTACCGGCTTTCCATACAACCCGGTTACCGTCAGTGGAACTCTGCATCCACCAAGGACGTTCAGATAGGCATCCACCATGCCTTCCCCGCCATCCGCCATTGGCACACAAGTAACTTTCGATGTCGGAAAATGTTTTTTGATGGAAGCCGAAATGATATCACACACTTTTTTGGCTTCCATCGTGCCTTTAAAAGAGTCAGGCGCAACCACAAATTGTCTTATTGCTTTCATGTTCACGCCCGCTTCCGTCAATATAGATAATTGTTTTGTTATTTGTTGCTTTAAATTATATACTATGACAACTTCACATGATATAGTTTGAGTACTATAATTTAAGGGAAATTTCTTGTTACGCAAAACAATACAAGGAGTAGCCACATGCTGATCACACATGATAACTCGCAAAAAATAGCAGAACGAATCGGAAGCATCCTGCACCGCAACGTGAACATCATGAATGAAGAGGGGCGCATCGTGGCCAGCACTGACCCTTCCCGAATCGGCGTATTGCATGAGGCAGCCTGCCAGCTAATCGAACAAAATATTCCCGAAATGGACGTGTATTCTATTGATCAGATGACGGGAAGCCGTGAAGGGATCAACCTTCCACTGCAGATTGATGGGCGAACGATTGGTGTCATTGGTGTCACAGGAAACCCGGACGAGTTGCGCGATATCGGGCTCGTTATCACGGAGATGGCTGAAATTTTGTTTTCCGAAACGCTGCACACACTGCGTCGGCAAAGTATTTCCCGCCAGCGCCGCCACTTTTTGGAACAGTTGCTGTTTAGCACACCCAGCGTTCCCAACGAAATGTTCGAGCGCCGTGGCAAGGCCCTTGGCGTTTCTTTGCAACGCATTCGGGCACTCGGCGTTCTGTCCATGGCAGCAGAGCTTCAGGATACTAATACATCCACATTCTATGACACGCTGCTTTCTACTTTGCAGACCTGCCTTGGCGAAAGCATTCTTCTCCACCATCTGTATCTGGGCAAAAAACTGATCCTGTTTTTGGGAGCAGACCTTCAACCCTACGTGATCGGGCAATTAAATAAAGCCCTGAAAGCCGTGAACGCATCCGGGCACGTTTCTTACTGCGGTGTCGCAGGGGGATGCGAAAGTTATACCCAGCTAAACCGAATTTACACTCAGGCCGACAAAGCGCTGGAAGTGGCATTTTCCACCCATGCAACGCAGGCGTGCGTATATCATGACCTTGTGTTGGAGCTACTGCTTGCGCCGCTCTCCCAGGAAAGCCGTACGGCTTTCCTGGACCGAATCTGGGGCAATGTGAAGCAGGATATGGATGAAATGCTGGATTTTCTGGAGATTTATTTTTCCTGCAACGGGTCTGTGCAGGCAATTGCGCAGAAGTTGTTTATTCACAAAAACACTGTGCAATATAAAATCAAAAAGATTGCAGAAGCAACAGGATACGACCCTCGCAG
>CAMBHV010000253.1 GCA_945867255.1 uncultured Clostridia bacterium | reverse complement strand
GTGTGATGCGGGCGTGTGTGTCACCGCCAGCCATAACCCGGCCAAGTACAACGGCTATAAGGTGTATGGCCCGGACGGCTGCCAGATCACGGTGGAGGCAGCCAAAGCTATTCAGCAGGCTATCGACAAGGTGGATTGCTTTGAAAATGTGCGTGTAGTCTCCGAAGAAGAGGCCCGCGCCCGCGGTCTGCTTTTCGATACCCCGGAAACGGTGCTGGATGGCTTTGTAGATGCGGTGTATGCCCAGCGGATGCCGTTAGCCGGCAACATGCCGCCTCTGAAAGTGGTTTATACGCCCCTCAATGGGGCGGGGCTTGAATGTGTTTGCCGTATTCTGGGCCGCATCGGCATCACGGATGTAACGGTGGTGCCGGAACAGGAAAAACCAGATGGAAATTTCCCCACCTGCCCTTACCCGAACCCGGAGATCCGCGAGGCATTGGAAAAGGGCATTCAGCTGTGTGAGACGGTGCATCCGGATCTGCTGCTTGCCACAGACCCGGATTGTGACCGCGTGGGCATTGCAGTAAAGGACGGCGGCGAATATACCCTGCTCACGGGTAACGAAGTGGGTGTTCTGCTGTTTGATTTTATCTGCCGTATGCGCCAGCAGGCGGGCAGCATGCCGGCCGCCCCGGTGGCGGTGAGCACCATTGTGTCCACTGACATGGCCGACGCGGTAGCGAAAAAGTATGAAGTGGAACTGCGGCGCACCCTGACAGGCTTTAAATTTATCGGCGAGCAGATTGGCCTGCTGGAACGAAAAAAAGAGGCGGGTCGGTATATCTTTGGCTTTGAGGAAAGTTATGGTTATCTGTCCGGCGCCCATGTGCGGGACAAGGATGGCGTGAACGCCGCCATGCTCATCTGCCAGATGGCGCAGTTCTATAAGGCCCAGGGCAAAAACCTGGCACAGGCAATGGAAGGGCTGTATCGGGAGTTTGGCTGTTATCAGAACAGCCTGCACAGCTTTACATTTGAAGGGCAGGCCGGCTTTGCCAAGATGCAGAACATCATGCAAATGCTGCGTACAAATCCGCCCAAGAAAATTGGCGGCCTGGCCGTGGAGCGGCTGGTGGACTACGCCCCCGGCGTAAATGGCCTGCCCAAAGCGGACGTGCTGGAGTTTCGCCTTTCCGGTGGTGCCAAGGTTATCGTGCGCCCCAGTGGCACAGAGCCCAAGATGAAAGTATATTTGTTTGCGCAAGGCTCCAGCCATATGATAGCGCAAAATTTTCTGGATGCCATGCGAACGGATATGGTGCAATATTTACAGTGAGAATGGAGAAACGGTGCTTTGGAACCATTTCTGTTGCAGCCGGCCTGCAAAGACTATTTATGGGGCGGCACGAACCTGAAAACCCTGTACGGGAAAAAGAGCGAACTTGTTCCCTTGGCGGAAACATGGGAATGTTCCGTACATCCTGACGGGCCCAGTTATATTGTGAGCGGGGCGTATGCGGGAAGTACTCTGGAGCATTTTCTGAACTTGTTTCCGCAGGCTATGGGGGAGCACGGGCAGGCGCATGGTTCTTTTCCTGTTTTAATCAAGTTGATTGATGCAGACAAAGATCTTTCCATCCAGGTGCACCCGGATGACGCCTACGCCCGAAAATATGAAGGTCAGCTTGGAAAGACCGAAATGTGGTATGTGCTGCGTGCGCAGCCAGGCGCAACCTTGGTGTATGGCTTTGCACACGATGTAACGCCACACCTTGTGCGCGAGGCTATCCGTCAGGATACGCTGATGCGCCACTTGCAAACAGTACCCGTGCATGAAGGTGACGTGTTTTTGATTGAACCTGGCACGATTCATGCTATTGGCGGCGGGGTGTTATTGGCTGAGGTGCAAGAGAGCTCTAATGTTACTTACCGGGTGTATGATTATGGCCGAAGAGACAAACAGGGCAATTTGCGCCAGCTGCATGTCGACAAGGCATTGTCTGTGATGAATTTCCACGCAGCCCCCGCGGTGCGCCAGCAGCAGCGCATCATCCAGTATACGCCAGGCATGGCAAGAGAATTGATGGCGCGCTGCCGATATTTTCAGGTGGAGCGCTTACGCACGGTAAACAGCTGTGAAATTGCAAGAACCAAGGAAACTTTTTATGTTCTGATGGTTCTGAATGGGAGCGGTTCATTGCTTAGCGCGCGGCAAACGCTGCCGGTTCGAATGGGAGATACCGTATTTGTTCCGGCAGATACAGGTTCTATGACGCTGGAAGGGAATACGGAAATATTGATGATCAGAATATAAAAGAAAGGCATTATCACATTGCGTGCGAGAGCGGCTATGCAATGAAAGAGCTTGCTTGTGGAAGAGCGGCGGTTTGTCATACCGCCGCTCTTTTTCTAATGGCAGCTTTCCGCGTACACCATATCTGATACAGAGCTCCGCTTTGAAACACATGATGCCGGTTTTCTTTGTGTACGGTTACAAAAATTGCGTGCACGGTTTTGTAAGGCGAGGATAATGCAGTTCATCGATTTGCCAAAACAGTAGTGGGAAGAATACACAAACGTAATTTTTTTGTAAAACACAGGGCGCGGTTTGCTTTTCCTGCCGGCTGTCGGTATAATGAAAGAAAGCGAAAATTTCGAAGGGACCTGCGGGCGTGTATCCATGAACCATCAATATTATCTTTTTACCAATCAGTTGACA
>CAMBHV010000252.1 GCA_945867255.1 uncultured Clostridia bacterium | reverse complement strand
GATCTTCAGGTTTCGTGTGATCTCACTGATCTCCTGCACACGGTTTTCCGTTCGTTTGCCGGTGCTCATAAGCTGCAGATAGTCAATAATAACAAGGCCGATATCTTCCCGGGCCGGGTCCTGATTGATGCGACGGATTTTCGCCTTCATCTCCGGAATCGTGATATTGGACGTATCATCCAGGAACATGTTTGTGTGGGCCAGCACTTCTGCAACACGCGCAAGATCCTGCCAGTTATCACTGGAAAGCTGGCCCGTGCGGAACGCCTGGCTGTCGATGGCTGCCTCGCTGGACAGCACACGGTTCACCAGCTGATCCTTTGTCATTTCCAAGCTGAAAATGGCTACCGGCACATTCTGACGCTTTGCCACGTTGGTTGCAATGTTCAATGCAAACGAAGTTTTGCCCATACCGGGGCGGGCCGCCAGGATGATCAGGTCCGATCTGCCAAGGCCCGTCAGCATGGTATCCAGATAGGTAAACCCTGTAGGAATACCAAGGTATTTTTCCCGGTTGGGGCCAGAAATCTCCTGCAAATGGGCAAATGTATCAATGATAACGCTGGAAATAGGCGATAGCGCCGAGGAATCCCGTCCGGCACGAATTTGGTAAATCTTCTGTTCGGCGCTTTCCAAAAGCAGCTCCGGATCTGTCTCTTCGCTCGTCTGTTCCAGAATGGTTTTGGCTGCGCCAATCAGCTGACGCACCCGATATTTTTCTGCAATGATGTTTACATATGTACCGATATGCGAAAGAGAAGGCACCGTTTCGGCAAGTTGCGTCAAATATACCTTGGCCTCTTCTTCTGTGGAAAAAGTGCCTGCGTCCTGTACGGCGGCCAACAGCGTTACAAAATCCACCGGTGCGCCCGCTGTAAACAGGCGCACGATTTCGGAAAAGATCTCACCGTTCTGGCGCGCGTAAAACATTTCGGGGCGCAACGTCTCCACCATTTTCGGAATGTTTTCCACATCCAGAATAGCTGCCCCCAGCACAGCCTGCTCGGCTTCCATGCTGTAAGGAAGGTTTACCCCCAGCGCCTCCAGCGATAAATTCATGCCTGCGGCCATGCCCATGCCCCCTCTCTTCGCGCTGACTGTATCATTCTTCTACTTTTACTTTCAGCTTTGCCACTACCTGCGGGTACACTTTTACTTCCACTTCATATGTGCCAAAGTTCTTGATGTCCGTATCCAGCACCACTTTACGCTTGTCCACAGGCTCACCCACGATTTTGGAAATGCCCTCGGCGATATCTTTGGCGGTGATGGAGCCAAACAGCCTTCCGCCTTGGCCTGCCTTGCCTTTCAGGGCCACCGTTTTGCCTTCCATTTTGTTGGCAAGCGCCTGTGCAGCTGCCAATTCTTCTGCGGCATGGTGCTGCTTTGCCGCAGCCTTTGTCTTTACTTCATTCACTGCGCTGGCGCTGGCCTGCACCGCCAACCCACGCGGAAACAGGAAATTACGGGCGTAGCCGTCCGATACTTCATATACTCCGTCTTTTTTACCAATGGACTTCACGTCCTGTTTCAGCACGATTTTCATGCTTGCTCACTCTCCCTCTGTGATGCGGCGCAAACAAGCGCCGCCTTTCGCTTTATGATAACACAAACCACGCCGCTGAACAACTGCGCGGGCGCAAAACAAGCCGGCGCTTACTTTTCCCGCCCTCGTGTTTCGGTACGCTGGTTCAGCCGATACTCGTGAATCAATTCCGTCAACTTCTGTTTTGCTTCTTTTAGGGAAACATCTTTCAGTTGTGCCCCGGCCATAGTGAGGTGGCCACCGCCTCCCATCTGCTCCATAATAACCTGCACGTTCACATCTCCCATGCTGCGCGCCGAAACATTGACACCATTCCCTGTATCCACTGCTACAAAGCTGGCCTCTACACCAATAATGCTGAGCAAATCATTGGCCGCCTGCGGCACCACCACCATCATCTCAGCCGGGATATCATCCGACATGGAAATGGCACATCCCTCATACACCTGCGCAGCAGCCACCAGTTTGGCTTTGTAGGTATAACTTTCCAACGTATCGCAGAAAAGCTTTTTCACTTCTTGTGTCTGGGCACCCATACGCCTCAGGTAGGCCGCAGCCTCAAAGGTACGCACGCCCGTATGCAGCGCAAAATTGCGCGTATCCAGCGTAATGCCTGCCAGAAGTGCCTGTGCCTCCAGCGGCGTCATTTTATCTTCCTTTTCTCCGCCCGCATACTGCACCAGTTCCGCCACCAGCTCAGATGCACTGGACGCATATGGCTCATGATAGAAAATGACGCTGTTGTCGATATATCCCACACCTTTGCGGTGATGATCGATCACCACCACATTGGCTGCCATTTGATAAAGCTGCGTAGACTCCAACATCTGCGGCATGTGAACATCCACAATGATCAACAAAGTTGTCTTGGTGATGGAATTCTCCGCCTGTTCTGGTGTGATAAAATCGTCTTCAAACCCGGCTTTTTCAAATTCGCGAATCAGGTTTGCTGCAAAACTCTGGCGCCGGTTCACCACCACGCTGGCCGGTTTTTTGCACATTTTGCAAAAACGCAGCATACCCACCGCAGCACCAATACAGTCCAGATCGGAACGCTTATGCCCCATGATGAACACGTCATCGCACTGCTCGATCAGGTCTTTCAATGCACTGGCGATAATACGGCTTTTCACCTT
>CAMBHV010000251.1 GCA_945867255.1 uncultured Clostridia bacterium | reverse complement strand
AAATGGTATCTGCCTGTTGAGCTGTAAGATAACCGGCAACGACCATTCCGTCCAACACTTGCCGCTGGCGCTGAGCGCACAACTCCGGATTTACTGTGGGTGCATATACGCTGGGAGCATTTGGCACACCCGCTAACAATGTGCACTCGTAATCTGTCAGTTCGAATGGCTCTTTTCCGAAATAATGTTGTGCAGCGGCCTGAATGCCTGTGCATCCGTCTCCATAGTAGATAACGTTGATGTAAAGCTCCAGAATGTCGTCTTTGGAATAAGTGCGTTCAATTGCAAAGGCCATAAACAGTTCGGCCACTTTTCGAGTGAATTTTTTCTCCTGTGAGAAATACAAGTTTTTTGCCAGCTGTTGGGTAAGCGTAGAACCGCCTTCTGCCAGGGAAACAGTGCGTAGATTGGTCAGTGCCGCACGCACGGTGCTGGTAAAATCGAACCCGCCGTGGTCATAAAAGCGTCTGTCTTCTGCGGCCACCACCGCCTGTGCATAGATGGGAGGGAGTTCGTCCAGTGGAGTATAGCCGTCCTGTGCACGCACGGCATCGATTTTTTCCTGCAACGGAGTTTCATCCAATGCCTGGCGGTACATTGCATAGCCTTGCATACCAATGACGCCCGCCACAGCCAATCCGGCAACCACCAGAAACATGCACAGCCATGCCACTGCTTTTCTTATGATCTTCACTGCAATGCCGCCTTTCCGGCCCACACGTCCTGCGCAGGCGCCAAATTGTCGAATGATGTGGTTTGATAGTATCATACTTTCATAACGAATTGCCATGCTTCTGGCTTTCATTTCAACAAATTTTCTTACATTTTTGCAGGAAGTATATGCGTCCATCCATACAATGCGGAAAACATAAAAAATGCCCGGCGCATTATGCGCCGGGCATATCTGTGAAAAAATTACTCTTCCACTTTTTCGTAAGCTTCCTCGCCAGCACCGCACACAGGGCACGGTACTTCGGGCGTGTCGCCCTCGCATTCATATCCACAGATGGTGCATACCCACTTTGCCATGATGTTTACTCCTTTCTATTTCGGGGAATAGAACCCCGTTCCCGGTTTTATCTTAACGCTTCGCTTTTCAACGTTGCGCGCCGGCAGAGATATTATATTTTAGCATTGACCTTTTACGGCTTTCGCAAATGCAGCGCCATATTCTTTGGCGGCATCCAGGTCCTGCTGAGTAGGTTTAAAACGTACACGCAGGCCCTCTGCAGGCAGTGAAAGTTTCAACTGCTGCATGCGGGCCATCAGGTTGGGCACGGCCTCGCCGCTCCACCCGTAGGAACCAAAGGCACCTGCGAATTTTCCTTTATGAATGATGGGGTTCAGCCCCAACAGCATCTCATAGACAGGTGGCAGAGCATCGCCCACCAGAGTGGGGCTGCCCAGCAAAAATCCGTCGGCATCTTCCAGTGCTGCGGCTGCACACGCCTTGTCATCGGTTACAAGGTCGAACTGTTTTACTTCGCAGCCTTCATTCCCGATCCCCTGCGCAATTGCCTTGGCAAGCATGCGCGTATATCCGTAAGCAGAGACATAGGCGATCACTACGCGTTTTGTATCGCGGGGTTGCGTGGCACACCACTGAGCATACAGGTCAAAATATTTTTGCACATTACTGCGCAGCACAGGCCCGTGACCGTTGCCCACGAACTCAATGTCCAAATTTTTGATCTTTTCCAGTGCATTTGTCATATAGGGGTGCTTGAACGGCCCAATGATGCAGTCGAAATAATACCGATAAGCCTGTGTAAAGTCCCCCTCGATCAAATCATTGAACACACGGCTGTCGGCATAATGGCAACCAAAACTGTCACAGGTGAACAGTGCCTTTGCCTCGGGAATATAGGTGTACATGCTGTCAGGCCAGTGCAGGAACGGAACGCTGAGGAACTGCAACGTAAGGCCCCCGAGGTCGACAGTGTCCTTTTCCGTCACTGCGCGGCAGGGAAAATCATGATTGACGATCTGCTTCAAAAAGTTCAGTGCTGTGGCACTGCCCAGCACAGTGGCGTTCGGCGCCAGCTCCAGCAGCTTTTCCATGCTGCCGGAATGATCCGGCTCGGTGTGGTCTACCACGATATAGTCGATATCGGCGGGGTCACACACTTCGCGCACATTTTGAATGAACTTATCAAAAAACTCCATTTTGCTTGTTTCAAACAAAGCAATTTTTTCGCTGCCTTTTACCAAATAGGAATTGTAACTTGTACCCCAGTCGGAATGCATGATGATGTCAAACACACGCAGATCCGGATCCTGAGTACCTACATACCAGATATGATCCTTTGCCAAAAGCGCACCCATCGTGCCGTGCCCTCCTTTGTTAAAAATGTATCAATTGCGATTCGTTATTAGTTATACACGAAAATTTCTGTACATGCAAGATGTTTTGAAGAAAATCCGTTTTTAATCTTTGAATTATTCCAAAGGAGCATCGGAAGACGCGTCTTCCTCTTCCGGCTGGGAGCTGCAGGCCCCATGGGCCTTCATATATTCCTCAAAACTGGCAAACTTCTGTGCCGGTGGACGCCGGCTGATCAGCTGGATGCTGTTATCCTCTTCCGAGGCGGCAACGGGCTTTGCCTGATGATGTGTGCGCACTTGTGGTTTTGGCTGGTGCAACTTTTCATTTTGCGACGGTTCGAGTTTCTGCTTTGGGGCAGCAGGAGGGGTTTGCACCTGTGTCGCGGTCTGGGCCT
>CAMBHV010000250.1 GCA_945867255.1 uncultured Clostridia bacterium | reverse complement strand
AGATGCAGGCCATTGCTTTTCCTTGGGTTGCCACTTCCCAAAGAATGAAAAGGCAAAACTCGTAAAAAATATTATATAAATTAGTTGACAAATTATTATTCCGGTGATAAGATATCAGCAAGAAAGGATGGTGGGCGAATTGGCGAAAAATGTGTACAGCCTCGTGCTAATGGATGATGTTGTAGCTGCGGTAGATCGGCTTGCCTATCGGGAAGGAACCAGCCGGTCCAATATGGTAAATCGCATTCTGGCAGAATATGTGCAGATGGACACCCCGGAAAATCGGATCCGCACCATTTTTGATGCAGTAAACGCTGTGCTGGATACACAAAGTGTTCTTCAACCCATGATGGCGGCGGGGGATGCCATGGTTGCCATGCGAAGCGCCCTGCAATATAAATACAACCCCAGTGTGCGCTATGTAGTGGAATTGTATACCGCGGGTTCGGCACTGGGGGAGATGCGTGCAGCGCTGCGCACGCAGAACCCTACGCTTTTGTTGTATCTGGGGCAGTTTTATCGTCTGTGGGATAAAATGGAGGCTGCATATCTGCCGGGGCCACGCCGTGATAGCAGTGTAGGAGGTGGGCGTTATACACGCAGGTTGCTGTGCCCGCAGAACTGCACGGAAGAGCAGGCGGGCGAAGCGATTGCCGCGTATGTACGCCTGTTTGATGCATGCTTGAAAGAATTCTTTGAACATCTGAACGAGGCGGACCCCGCTGTAGCGGCTGTACAGCAGGTGTATACACAAAATTTGGATGCGCTGACAGCGCAGCTGTAAAGGAGCGTGACAGAAATGAACGCACAGAAAATGACACAGAAATCTCTGGAAGCCCTGCAGGCGGCCCAGAGCCTTGCCGTGGAATATGAAAACCAGGCTCTTACGCCGGAACATCTGTTTTGCGCCCTGCTTGGGCAGGAAAACGGTTTGATTGGCCAGCTGGTCCAGAAAATGGGAGTAGAACCAGGCAATCTGGCTGCGGCATTTGCAAAAAAAGTAAGCGAATTACCGCACGTAACGGGCACGGGGCGTGAACCAGATAAGGTATACTTGACACCGGAATTGGACAAAGCCCTGACGGCTGCAGAAAAGCAAGCGTCTGCCATGAAGGACGAATATGTTTCTGTAGAGCACTTGGTGCTTGGCATGATGGAACAGCCCAATGCGGCAGTAAAAGAGGTGCTGCGCCAGTTCGGCGTGGATAAGCAGCGCTTTTTGCAGGCGTTGGCATCCGTGCGCGGGAATCAGCGTGTTACCAACGATAATCCGGAGAGTACTTATGACGTATTGAACAAGTATGGGCAGGAACTGGTAAGCCTGGCCCGTCAGCAAAAGTTGGATCCGGTCATTGGGCGTGATGCCGAAATTCGAAATGTGATGCGTATCTTAAGCCGTAAAACCAAAAACAATCCGGTGCTGATTGGTGAACCGGGTGTAGGCAAAACGGCTATTGCGGAAGGGCTTGCACAGCGTATTGTGCGCGGCGATGTGCCGGAAAACCTGAAAAACCGCAAGGTGTTCAGCTTGGATATGGGTGCACTGGTGGCGGGCGCAAAATATCGCGGTGAATTTGAGGAACGCCTGAAGAGCGTACTGCAGGAAGTGAAGAAGAGCGAAGGCGAAATCATCCTGTTCATTGACGAACTTCACACCATTGTGGGCGCCGGTAAAACAGACGGCGCAATGGATGCAGGCAATTTGTTAAAACCGATGTTGGCGCGCGGTGAGCTGCACTGCATTGGCGCTACTACGCTGAATGAGTACCGTCAGTACATTGAAAAAGACCCGGCCTTGGAGCGCCGTTTCCAGCCGGTGATGGTGGACGAACCTACGGTGGAAGACACCATTTCCATCCTGCGTGGGCTGAAAGAGCGGTATGAGGTGTTCCATGGCGTAAAAATTCATGATGGTGCGCTGATTGCGGCGGCCGTGCTTTCCCACCGCTATATCACGGATCGCTTTTTGCCGGATAAAGCCATCGATCTGGTGGATGAGGCGTGCGCCATGATCCGTACAGAGCTGGATTCCGCCCCGGAAGAACTGGATACTTTGCGCCGCAAGATCATGCAGCTGGAAATTGAGCAGGCGGCCCTGAAAAAGGAAACCGATCAGCTTTCAAAAGAGCGCTTGGCGCAGCTGGAGAAAGAACTGAGCGAGATGCGCGACCAGTTCAAGGCGATGAGCGCGCGTTGGGAAAACGAAAAGGCCGGCATCGGCAAAGTGCAGAAGTTGCGCGAAGAAATGGAGCAGGTGAACGCCGACATTGCCCGTGCCGAGCAGGAATACGACCTGAATAAAGCGGCAGAGCTGAAATATGGCAAATTGCCCGAACTGCAAAAGCAGCTGGAAGCGGCCGAGAAAGCGGCAGAAAACGAAGGCGCACAGGATTCTTTGTTGCACGATAAAGTGACAGAAGAAGAAATTGCAAAAATCGTAGCCCGCTGGACGGGTATCCCCGTTGCCAAGCTGATGGAGGGCGAGCGGGAAAAGCTGCTGCATCTGCCGGACGTGCTTCACAAACGTGTCATTGGCCAGAACGAAGCGGTAGAAAAGGTAAGCGAGGCCATTCTGCGCAGCCGCGCAGGCATTGCGGATGAAAACCGGCCTATTGGTAGCTTTTTGTTCCTGGGCCCTACGGGCGTGGGCAAAACGGAGCTTGCCAAGGCGCTGGCGGAATGTCTGTTTGACGACGAGCGCAATATGGTGCGCATCGATATGTCGGAATA
>CAMBHV010000249.1 GCA_945867255.1 uncultured Clostridia bacterium | reverse complement strand
TTCCTTGCCCCCCTGCGAAGTAATGGCATGAATATCATACCGCTCGGCTTCGCCAAAATCCGGATCTGGCCAGGCTGTGCGCTCGGCCGTGCTGCGCAGGTCAAACACGGTGTAGATTCCAAGGCTTTTGTACAGCGCCACATCATGTGCCGTTTTCACATTGGCTAAAGCCGGAGAACGAAACAGCATGCCATATTTCACGCGCCGGCCGCCGGCCGCTTCATATCCACCCAGTTCCCGAAAATTCGTCACTTTTTCAAACGGCAAAGCCGCACCGGGACGCACGGGGCGCAACTGCTCATTTTTGTCCATTTGTCAATTCCTCCTGTTGCGTTGCAGGCTGCACAAGGCGCGCACCGCACACCGTGCAAAACGAAGTGCCGGGTGCCCCCTGCATACCACAGGCCGGGCATACCGGTCGGCTTTGTTCTGCCGGCTGCGGCACGGGCACCTGCCCGCTTTGCCCCCACGGCTGTGCCTGTGGGGCACGCACAGAAGGCTGGGCCATATTCATGGGTTGTTGCGAAGGCTCGCTGTATTGCTGCGCTCCCGTAGCTGCGGGATGCCGGGCGCACTCATTTGCGCTTTGATATACATCGGGCTGTGCGGGAATGGGCGCAGGAGATGCGGCCGGCTGGGCCGCCCCCACCTGCTGCGAAGGCTCATACGGCTGCACGCCGCAGGTTCCCGGCTGCTGCACCGCACCAGGCATAGCCACGCCTGCCGCAGGCGGCTGAGCGCCGCCCGGCGCGGCCTGCCCGCACTCATACCACATGGGCTGCACTTCGCCGAAATACACGGCCACCCGGCGCGAGCGGAACAAATAAATACTGCCCGCAACGCAGAATGCAAGCTGCTGCAACACCACACCCACAAGTTGTGCCCGATATGCGCCGCCTATCCCCCAGGAATCCAAAATAGCGATCATCGCAACGCCCAAAATCAATTCGGCTGCCGTACCTATTGCAAACAAATAGCGAGCCGCACGATTTCGCATGATGATCAGGATAAAAGATGTCAGTGCCATGCCGGCAGAAAGCATGCCCAAAAAGGGCAGCGGAAGCCAGATCATAGCATTGGTCTGCCAGTTTGTAAGCCAGCTGAGCAGGCTGCTGATGCTGCGTGTGGCACATAGAATGGTGATGAGCAGCAGCCACCCGCCCATGCGGGTGTAGTCTTTTACTTTTTGGTTGTTCACATGTCTCACCTTTTCTTTTATATTCTCATGCCTGTTCCTTGATATCACCGCGCACATAGGCAGCCACAAGGTGCTCCAAATCGTCAATTTGCCCTTTCAGGCGCCGGCCTTCGTCTGTATCTTCCACATAGATGCGTCTGTCTGATGTTTCAAACACATTTACAGTAGAAAGGATGTCCGAATTTTCCTCCACTGCCTTTTGCATGCTTTCGAACGGGCCGTGGCTGCGCAGGCTGAGTCCATGCGAAGAAAACACCAGCGTATACCCGGCAATGCCCGTTCGCGTGTGGTACGCCTTGCAGAAGCCACCGTCTATCACAATCAGCTTGCCGCCGGCCTTTACCGGGCGCTCGCCATTTTTGGCCAGCACCGGCACGTGCCCATTGATGATATGGCCTGTGGCCCAGTCCAGCCCGAACTCGGCAAACAGGCGACGCACCGCCTGTTCGGCCGTGGCGGCATCATCGTGCTCTACAAAGGCATAATAATAATCCTTTTTTTCCACGCATGCTTCAGGCTGCCCAATAAAACAGCTTTCAAACGTTGCCATTTTGGCGCGCCCAAACACAGGGGAAAGCGGCCCGCACCACAGGTACCATAAAAAGTCCTGCCCAAGGCGGCGTGCCTCGCTGCCCGGCGGTGCAAAAAAGCCCTGGCGCGCCAAAGATTCACATTTGTCCATCCAGGCACGGCCTGCAAACGTCTCGCCGCCGAAATGAACCAGTGCAAAGCGCCCATCGGCATCCATGGGAACCGCTCCGTGAAACAGAAGGTTCCCGTTTTCCTTTTTATAAATACCGCCCTTTGCATATAAAAAGCGCACATGCCTTGCCAGGCGTTCGCTTTCGGCAAAGCTTTGGCACAGCTTTACCATGACCTCATGCTCTGCCCGTGAAAGGCTTGCAGGGCAGTTTCTGTCCACCGTGGGGAAATAGGTATCCCGCAAAGGCCAGCGTTTGCCGTCCACCTCTACGGTGCGGTCTGAAAAATCCACATGCTCCAGCAGCGCGCGGCTTTGCATGCCAAATTCCGGGTTGCGCTGAATCACGGCGCATTCCAGCTTGAACAGAATCACCGCAATGGCTTTGTGCATGCGCGCAGTGCGCCACAAATCTTCCTGGGTGTCTTCACAGTCCGGCTGTACTTTGGGCAAAAAGCGGGACACATCGCTGTTGGCGTAGGTTTGCTCGGCAAACAGTGAGAGCGGCCGCAAACTGATGCCATAACCGTCTTCCAGTGTTTCCAGATTGTTATAGGCCAATGAGGTGCGGATGACACTTGCCACACACACTTCGCTGCCCGCCGCAGCACCCATCCACTGCACGTCGTGGTTTCCCCACTGCACGTCCACAGAGTGATGGGAAATAAGTTTATCCAAAATCACATCCGGCCTTGCACCGCGGTCGAACAGATCGCCCACAATGTGAAGGCGGAACACCGCCAGCCGGCGGATCAGTGTACACATGGCCTCGATAAAGGCGTCCGCACGGCCCGTGTCCACAATGGCCGTCAGAATACGGCCGTAATAGCGGTCTTT
>CAMBHV010000248.1 GCA_945867255.1 uncultured Clostridia bacterium | reverse complement strand
GAGAAAGCGAAAGCATGCTTTTCACAAGGCCTTCCATCCGCCTGTTTTCCGCTTGGATATAAGAAAGCCACCTGTTTTCACCTATTTCGCTTTGCAAAACGTCCGCGTTGGCCGCCACTACAGAGATAGGAGTCTTCAGTTCGTGCCCAGCATCCGAGATAAAGCGCTTCTGCTTTTCAAATGCCTGCTGCACAGGGCGGATCATGCGTGCCACAAGTGCCACCGCGCACACGCACAAAATCACCAGCGCTACCACACCCACTATGCAGGACACAACCAGAAGCCTGCGCGCATTGTCAAAACTTTGGCTGTTGTCCATAAAAATCACAAGCCATCCGTCCGGTTGTTGCCGCTTCAAAAAATACTGCGTACCCACACGGCCAAACTCCTTATCGTACGCCATGGCCTGCATAGCGGCAGCCGTGATATCTTCATCGGTATAAAGGTTGGTGCGGTCACCAAACCACTGTGTTACTTCGCCTTGTTCGTTCAAACGCACCGTAAAAAAGTTGGAAAGTTCCAACGCGGAAAAACCCGGCGCTTGCCCTGTTTTATCCTGTGCTTTTTCCGGTGGCGTCGCATGTTGCCTGTCTTCAGGCCGACGCATTCCTTCTGTCTGCATCATCTGGCTCAGTAACGTCTGCGCCTGGCTTTCCATCAGCTTAAGGTTCACAAGATTAATAGCGGCCACTGTACCAAATGTAACAGCTACAATTACCAGCAACACTACCGCTGTAAATTTTCGTTTTAAGCTTCGTATCACGTGTCTTCCTCCAAGGAATAGCCAATGCCACGCGTAGTTTTTAATTTTGCGTGCGCACCTAGAAATGCCAGTTTTTTACGCAGAAATGAAATATACACCTCAATATTGTTATACTCTGCCTCGCTTTCATACCCCCACACTTTTTCAGCGAGTAATTCCCGCGAAAAAATGCGTCCTGGCTCACGCAGAAAGTATTCCATGAGACGCAGTTCCTTTGCACTCAGCTTCACATTCTGGTGCGTTGTCGTACACGAAAGCCTTCCTTCCTGCTGGTGCAGTTCCAAATCGGAAAAGCACAGGGCCGAATACGTTGTTTCGCCCGGCCGGCGCATAATGGCACGCAGGCACGCAAGTAATTCCTGAGTTTGAAAAGGTTTTGTCAGGTAATAATCTGCACCATTGTCCAGCCCCCGCACACGATCTTCCAGTTCAGCACGCGCTGTCAGCATCAACACCGGCGTACGCACGCCCTGCTTGCGTGCACTTTGTAACACAGAAAAGCCGTCCATGCCGGGCAGCATCACATCCAGAATCACAGCATCATACACACCTGTCAGCATGTGTTCCAGCCCGTCAGGCCCATTGGCTACCTGATCGACATCATACTGTTCATTTTGCAAAAGCTGGCACAGCGCAGCACGCAGCCCAGCTTCGTCCTCGACAAGCAGAAGTTTCATCCGCCTCACCTCAGCCCTATTCTGTGGCACAAACCTTGAACCAACATGGAAAACGCCGACCCGGTTATTTCCTCGGTTCGCACAGGGCACGAAATTGCGCCTGCACCCCGGTATCTTCCAATGCAATGCGCTGGCCGGAAAGGTAGGAAAGGCAGCTATCCGGTGCCAGCTGGCCAAAAGTGATGCTGGCCGCGCACAACGCCTGCGTGCGAAGGCCAGCACGCTCATTCATCTTTCGGCTGCCATATTTGATGTCACCCAAAACAGGTGCCCCCAAATATGCCAAATGTGCACGGATCTGGTGCGTGCGGCCTGTGAAAAGGCCAATGCTGCACAAACTATAAGGTCCACAGGTGCGCAGCACCTGCACGCTGGTGATGATTTTTTTATACTCCGGCGCACTCTCACTTTGCACACGCACCCGGTTACCTTTTTCAAAATGGCGCAAATACGCCTGATGCACCCCTTGCGGCGGGCGGCCTGCCGTGATGCAGAAATATTGCTTTTGCAATTGATCTTGCCGGATGATGGCATTCAGTTCCCGCAACGCAGGGCGGTTTTTTGCAGCCAGTACAAGGCCTTCCGTACCGCGGTCCAACCGGTTGGCAATGGCAGGCGCAAAGCTGCTTTCCCCCTGTGGCACATACTCACCCTTTTGGGTCAAATATGCCGTGAACTGATCTACAAGGCTGTCATCCCCGGTTTTGTCCGAGTGGCACAGAAGATGTGCCGGCTTATATAAAACCGCAATGTTCTCGTCTTCATATACCACTCGCATGGGATATTTGCTTTTTTGCGGTGCGCGCTTTTCAGAAATGGGTGTTTCGCAAAAGAACTCATCATTCAGATACATCTGTACAACGTCGCCCTCCTGCAGAAGAGCATCCGGTGCAGCACGATGGCCGTTCACTTTAATGCGGCGGTTGCGAAACGCCTTATACATGGCGGAAGACGGCAACTTTACCGCTGTGCGCTGCACAAATCGCGAAAGGCGCATGCCCTGTTCATTTTTGCCCGCGGTAAACTGCTTCATCTTTTCTGCCGCCCTTTCCAAAGCCATGATCTTTATGTATAATGTTACTGATTCCGGCATGGAATTGCAAGCCGAGCTTGTTACAACTTTTTTTATGTTTTTCTTTACTTTTACTACCTTAAGTAGTAAAATGATTTTGGTGTGCGGGAGGGATTCGTTTGGGAGAACATGACAGCCATCGCCAGCGCGTATATAACCGATTTCTGCGCGAAGGTTTGCTGGGCTTTGAAGAGCACAACGCCATGGAATTTCTTCTGTTTCTTTCG
>CAMBHV010000247.1 GCA_945867255.1 uncultured Clostridia bacterium | reverse complement strand
CTGCGGCATGGACGGCAGTTTTTCTTTTAAGCCAAAGCCCTTATACAAAAGGCCCTTTTCCCAAATCTGTTTCAGTGCCCACCATTCCGATTCGATATAGCTGTTCTCATATGTGACATACGGATGTTCCATATCCGCCCAGAAACCTACTGTGTCGGAAAAATCTTCCCACATGCCCTTGTATTTCCAGACGCTTTCCTTACATTTTTCAATGAAAGGTTCCACACCGTATTGCTCGATCTGCTCTTTTCCATCCAACCCCAGAAGCTTTTCCACTTCCAGCTCAACTGGCAGGCCATGCGTATCCCAGCCCGCCTTACGAGGCACCATATAACCTTTCATGGCACGGTAACGCGGGATCATGTCTTTAATACAACGTGTTTCCACGTGGCCGATATGAGGCTTTCCGTTGGCCGTGGGAGGGCCGTCATAGAAAGTATAGGAAGGGCCGCTTTTACGGGAATCGATACTTTTCTCAAAAATATCATGTTCCTTCCAGAACTTTTCGATTGCCTTTTCGCGCGCAACGAAATCTAGGCTTGTGGGCACTTTTTCGTACATCGTTGTTCCAGCTCCTTTTCGCTTACAAAAAATCCGCCCTGCTGCAAGCAGGGCGGAAATTTCCGTTGTACCACCTATTTGCTGCGTACCATCATACGCCCCCGGTAACGGCGGGGTGCCGGCGCGGCTTACTCTAGTTCAGCCCGCGGCTCGGGAGAGATATTCGGCAAAGTTCTAGTGGCACGGGGCTTTCACCCTCCCCCGCTCGCTTTAGCTTTCGCACTATGCCTACTGGCTCCGTCTTAGCCTGTGTCGCTTTTCTTTATTTATAACACAAATCATACAATTTGTCCATATTTTCCGTTACACATCATGCTTTTGTGCAGAACGTTTTTTCGTATAAAAACAAATAAAATCCAGCATAAGCTGTGCAGCGTACAGGGAAGTCTGGCCACAGGGGTCGTATGGCGGGGAAACTTCCGCCAAATCAAAACCTACCACATTTCCTTTTCTCACCACAGCTTCGATCAGATCGCTTACCTGCTGATACATCAAACCACCTGCCTGCGGGCTGCCTGTGCCAGGGCAAATAGAAGGATCCAGGCCATCAATATCTACCGTGATGTAATAGCTCTTTGCCTGCGGAATCAGTGACGCCACGCCCAAAACACCTTTTTCCTGCACATCGCGCGAAGTAACCAGAACACTTCCCCAGGCGCGCGCTTCATCGAAATCCTTTTTACCACTACTGCCCAACCCGCGCAAGCCTATCTGTATCATACTGCTCACATGCGGCATTTCAGATGCCCGGCGCATAGGTGAAGAATGTGAATACCGAAACTCTCCGTAAGAATCTGTCCAATCCAGGTGCGCATCGAACTGAACAACGCAAATATCTTCAAACCCGGAAAACGCACGAAGCACCGGGATGGTGATGGAATGATCTCCACCAATCACCATTGGCACTGCACCTGTGGAAAGGATCTTTTTTACTGCTGCAGTGCAGTTTTCAAACGCCTGCTCATATCCGCACGGAGACACGTCCACGTCACCACAATCGATGATCTTTTCGCCCTGATCCAGAAAATAGGTGTCCCGCACCGGGTCATACATGCCATATAGCCCATCGCAATTGATGGTGGAAGCTTCCCTCACACCGCGTGGGCCAAACCGTGCACCACTGCGTGCAGATGCAGCAATGTCAAACGGCATACCTAACACGGCAATATCGTATCCAGCCTCAAGCCGGGCAAGGTCCGGGCATATCTCGGTTTTCATAAACGAACAGATGCCCGTGAACGGCAAGTTGAAAAAATTTTTATGATTTGTAGAGTAGTTGACATTTGCATTTCTGTTCAGATCCATGTCATGTTTCCTCCCTGCGCTGCGCACCCTATCTTGCTTATTCCCATTCTTCCAGCATCGTTTTCAGCCATTTCTGCAGGTTCTTTCCCGCCTCCTCGGCCTTTTGCAATACTTGTGCGTGCGAATGCTTTTCCTGTGCGATACCGGTAGCCATATTTGTGATACACGCGATGCCCAGCACACGCATACCGGCATGGTTCGCCGCAATCACTTCCGGAACAGTAGACATTCCTACCGCATCCGCACCCATGCGCTCCATAGCGCGTATCTCGGCGCGCGTTTCATAATATGGGCCTTGAAACAACGCATATACACCCCGTCGATATTGAATGCCCAGTTGTTGTGCTGTTTTCATGGCACGTTGTTGCAGGGCTACACTGAAAGGCTCTGTCATGTCAGGGAAACGCGAGCCCAATCTCCCATCGTTCTCGCCTTGTAACGGGTTTGCGCTTACCGTATTGATAAAATCATCGATCAGCATCAAGTCTCCTGGCTCAAAGCCACGATTGATGCCGCCGCAGGCGTTGGTGAGGATTATGTCCTGTACACCAAGTTGACGCATAACGTAAACCGGGAAAGCGACCTGACGCATGGAAAAGCCCTCGTAAAAATGGAATCGTCCCTGCATAACCGCTACCGACGTAGTGCCTAAAAAACCAAACACAAGGTTTCCCGCATGCCCCTCCACCTTACTTTGTGGGAAATAAGGGATCTCCGCATAGGGCACCACCACTTTCTCACGCATTTTCTCTGTAAGGCCACCCAAACCACTTCCAAGCACAATGCCAACTTTTGGAACAATTGATATGCGTTGACGCAGATACTCTGCCGCCTGCACAATTTCGTCATAATACATTTTATCCAGTCCCCTTTCCCTTTTCCTGCAGTATATCATATT
>CAMBHV010000246.1 GCA_945867255.1 uncultured Clostridia bacterium | reverse complement strand
CAGGCGGAAACCGTAAAAACCGCTATGGAAGGTTATCGCGACGGCCTCGTTGCCCAATGGGAAAATTACAAAGACGAGTTTCCTGCCGGTTATGAACAGACGAAAAACGGCCGTGTGGTTGTAAAAGGCGATTATGTTGTGCTCGCCATTGCCGGAGAAGGCGTGTATTACACAGAGATCGACACCGCCATCAATGATGCATTGAAATAATGTAAAATCCACCGATCAGAACCGGTATTGCCAACCCAATACCGGTTTTCTTTTTTGAATGTTTTTCCATTTTATCATTTGCACTCGCAGGTTTATTCTTTGTACCCTGTCCATTTGCTTTTCATTTTTTATTAAGGAGCATCGCCCATGGTTTTCAGTACCCTGCTGTTCTTGTTCCGTTTTCTTCCCATTACACTGGCTTTATACTATCTGGCACCTGCCAAATGGAAAAATACGGTTCTGTTTTTATGCAGCCTTGTGTTTTATTCCTGGGGTGAGGTACGGCTGTTCCCCGTAATGGCGGCGGCCATTCTCATCAATTATACTGCCGGCCTTGGCATGGAAAAATTTGCGCATTCGAAGCGCGCACGGCTTTTCTTCCTCCTGTACAGCATTGTGGGTAGCCTTGGCATGCTGATGTTTTTCAAGTACACAAATTTCTTTATTACCAATATCAACGCACTTTTTGGCACATCCATCGCCACGCTTTCTTTAACGCTTCCGCTGGGCATTAGCTTTTATACATTCCAGACCATGAGCTATTCCATCGATGTATATCGTGGTGACGTGCCCACCGAGCATAACCTGATTGATTTTGGCGCCTATGTCGTGATGTTCCCGCAACTGATTGCAGGGCCCATTGTGAAGTACCGCGATGTATCTGACAGGCTGCACGTTTTAAAAGGGCGTGTCACGATGGCCCGCGTGGAGGAAGGCGTATATTTGTTCGTTCTGGGCCTTGCTAAAAAAGTGCTGCTGGCAGATGGCATCAGTGCCTTGTGGTATGACGTGACGGGCCATATGGTGAATGGCGTGATGGAGTACGGTGTAGGCCTGGAAAATGCCAGCACACCGCTTGTGTGGCTTGGCCTGGCAGCGTATACGTTACAGATATATTTTGATTTTTCCGGTTACTCTATGATGGGCATCGGCATGGGCAAAATGCTGGGCTTTGATTTTCCGGATAACTTCAACCTTCCCTATATTTCAAAAAGCATCACCGAGTTCTGGCGGCGCTGGCACATGACGCTTTCCAGCTGGTTTAAAGAATATGTATATATCCCGCTCGGGGGCAACCGCAAAGGCCTTGCGCGCCAGCTTGTGAATATTGCCATCGTATGGTTTTTGACAGGTTTCTGGCATGGTGCCAACTGGAACTTCATTTTATGGGGCCTGTACTACTGCGTACTGCTTGTTTTGGAGAAAACCTTCCTGCTTCCCCTTTTGAAAAAAGGAAAAATATGGCCGCACATTTATACACTGCTTTTGGTGATGGTTGGCTGGGCCTTTTTCGTGGGCAGTGACGTGGGTGTGCAGCTTCCCTTATTGCTGCAGCGCCTGTTCGTGCCCACTGGCGGTGTTTCGGCATTGTACTTTCTTCGCAACTACGGCCTGCTTCTGGCCGTGGGCATTGCATGCGCAAGCCCCCTTACCCTGAAAGTGGATAAAGTACTTCGCCGCCATAAGCTTTTACAAGGCATTTTCCTTGCGGTGGTGTTTATCGTAACGGTAGCTTACATGGTGGATGCCACCAACAGCCCATTCCTCTATTTCCGGTTCTGACGAAAGGCGGTGAATCACTTTGAAAAAGATTTGGCAAACTTGTAAAGCCTACCCCATCGCCATTGTATTTTTTGTATTTCTTATGGGATTTTCCGTGTTGGATGCAATGTGGCCCAAGCGTGAATATTCCGAACTGGAAAACCGCACTCTGGCCCAAAAGCCTGAATTTTCCATTGCCAGCGTGGTAAGCCGGCAGAACCCGTGGATGGTACAGTATGAATCTTATGTAAAAGATCAGTTCGCCTTTCGTGACAGCTGGATCGATTTGAAAAGCTATGCCGAGGCCGCACTTTTGAAGACGGAGAACAATGACGTATACTATGGCGCAGACGATTACCTGTTCAAACAGCTGTTGGGTATTGATGAAAGCCGTTTTGAGCGAAACGTAAAAGCACTTTCTAATTTGTGTGAACGCCATCCCGGAATGGTGGATGTGATGATCGTGCCCAGTGCCAGCCTTGTTTTGAAAGATAAACTGCCTGCAAACGCACCGGGCCTGGATGAAAACGCCCATCTGGATGAGATTTATGCCGCAGTGCAGAACGCAGGTGGAAATATCTTCGACATGCGGGAAACACTGTCGCAGCACACGCAGGAGTATATCTTCTATCGTACCGACCATCACTGGACAAATCTTGGTGCATGGTATGCATATGAGGCATGGGCCAATGCAAATGGTCTTTCCTTGTTCGATACAAATGCGGCATCTGCCGTAACGGTAGAAAATTTTTATGGCACCAATTACTCCCGTGCGCGCAAGCCTGGCATTATGCCGGACATCATCACCTATTATGATTTGCCTAATATTCTTTCCGTAGAGAATAATGCCGGCGGCGAAGTGACCTGGGAAGTGGGGCCACTGTATGAATATTCGGATTTTGAGACGCGGGATAAGTATAAGGCTTTTCTGCGCGGCAATAATGCTTATTCCGTGTTGGAAGGAAACGGCGAGGGAAAGATTCTTGTCGTAAAGGACAGCTATGCCAACGCC
>CAMBHV010000245.1 GCA_945867255.1 uncultured Clostridia bacterium | reverse complement strand
GGAATTCAGGCCGCTAAGGGTGCTGTGCGGCGCATGATGTACCATTCTACGATGTTTGAAGAAATGGGGTTTCAGTATGCAGGCCCGGTAGATGGGCACGATGTCAATGCGCTTTGTGAGTTGTTCCAGGCGTTTCGGGATGAGCAGGTAGCACCGCTGTTCCTGCACATCTGTACCCAGAAAGGGAAAGGGTATGCCCCGGCGGAGGAGAATCCGGGAGAATTCCATGGTGTTTCTGCGTTTGATTTGAAGGCCAAGTTGGACCCGGATCTTGCAAAAGAAGATTCATTTTCTACGGTGTTTGGAAAAGAACTGGCGCATCTGGGTGAAAGCGACCCGTCTTTATGTGCCGTAACGGCAGCTATGAAATATGGCACCGGGCTTCAATATTTTTACCGCCGGCACAAAGAACGTTTTTTTGATGTTGGCATGGCCGAGCAGCATGCCATTACTTTTGGCGCTGGATTGGCGCGCGGTGGTATGCGGCCTGTTGTTGCTATTTATTCTACCTTCCTGCAACGTGGATATGACCAACTGATTCATGACGTTCATCTTCAAGACCTTGGAGTATTGTTCGCCATTGACCGTGCGGGCCTTGTGCCGGGGGATGGTGAAACTCACCAGGGTATTTATGACGCGGCATATCTCAGCGAATTGGAACACATGCGAGTGGTATCTCCGTCCAATTATGAAGAGCTGCGCTTTTGGCTTAAAAAGGCTTTATATGAATGGAAGGGCCCGCGAGCAATCCGTTATCCGCGAGGCAAGGAAGATAAACGTTTGGCCGCGCTTGGATGTTCTGGGCAAGAGTATGATATGTATCGCGCGCAGGCGCCAGCGGATGTGGTGGTTGTCAGCTATTCCGGCGAAGCGTCAGAGGCTTTGTGCGCAGCACAGCTCGCCTGCGAGCAAGGGCTTGCGGTGGATGTATGCAAGCTTTGCGTGATTCATCCGCTTCCAGAACAGCTTGTGCAGGAACTTTGGAATTATAATACCATTATTTTTGCAGAGGAAGGCATCCGAAATGGCGGCATTGGAGAGCACCTCTCCGAGGCGTTGTTGCAACAAGGATGGCAAGGGCATTGGCGGCATCTTGCTGTGCCAAACACCGGGATAGATCATGCCAGTGTTACGCAACTTCGAAAGATGCTTGGGTTGGATGCAGCCGGAATCCTGCGGATACTGAAAGAGGAATGCAAATGAAACTTCGGTTAGACCAGTATCTATGCCAGCATGGGCTTGTGGCAAGCAGAGAGAGGGCGAAAGCGCTCATCATGGCTGGTGTCGTGTTTGTGGATGAACAGAAAGTGGACAAGCCAGGCACTCCGGTTGCAGAAAATGCACATGTCGAAGTGCGGGGCCATGACATTGCCTATGTCAGCCGTGGCGGCCTGAAGCTGGAAAAAGCTATGCAGGTATTCCCCCTTTCTCCGAAAGGGAAAATATGTATGGATATTGGCGCCTCTACCGGCGGATTTACTGATTGTATGTTGCAAAACGGGGCGCAAAAGGTATATGCAGTAGATGTGGGGTATGGTCAGCTTGCATGGAAACTGCGCTGCGACGAACGCGTAGTGAACATGGAACGTACTAATATCCGCAATGTAACGCGAGATATGCTGGAAGATGATATTTCGTTTTTCAGTGTAGACGTGTCATTTATCTCTTTGCGCCATATTTTTCCTGTGGCGGCGGCTGTTACTTCTTGTGATGCACAGGGTGTATGTCTTGTAAAACCGCAGTTTGAAGCAGGCAGAGAAAAAGTGGGAAAAAAAGGCGTGGTGCGCGAAGCAGATACGCATTGCGAAGTACTTCATGCCGCGTGTGGGTACGCAAGAGAAAACGGGTTTGTGTGTGCCGGTGTGGATTTTTCCCCAATCAAAGGGCCGGAAGGCAATATAGAATTTTTATTGCACGTAGAAAAACAGCTTACGAGTGACAATGTGGATGATGCTGCCATTGACGCAGTGGTGGCAAAAGCACACCAGCAGCTTGAGGGGGCTCGTGCATGACCGTTTATCTGATTCCGAACCTTACGAAGCCTCAGGCTGCAGCTACTGCGCGCGCTGCCATTGATGTACTTCATGCACATGGTGCAAACATTATTTTACCGGCTGATGTACCTTTAGGCGAGTTTGAAGGCCAGCCCGTTCAGTTTCTGGAGGAAACTGGTGCATTTTCCAGTTGTGATGCCATTGTTACAATTGGTGGAGATGGCACTATTTTGCATGCTGCACGCCGAGGCATAGAATTTCATAAACCCTTACTGGGCATCAATATTGGTCGAATGGGCTTCCTTGCCACAGTAGAAGCCTATGAGTTGAACAAACTTGCGCGTCTTGTAGAGGGGAATTATCGCATTGATGAACGCGCTCTTTTACAGGTACATACTCACGGAGCAAATTCGTTCTATCAGTATGCCCTGAATGATGTGGTCATCTCAAAACCTAGCCTGAACCAGACTATTGAGGTAAGCATTACATGTGATGGCATTCCAGTAAATCAGTTTATGGGCGACGGTGTGGTGGTTGCTACGCCTACCGGATCCACTGCATATGCACTGAGTGCCGGCGGCCCGGTTTTGGACGCGCGTATTGATGGAATTGTGGTGAGCCCAATCTGTGCGCACAGCATGCACAGCCCACCCATGGTATTTTCTGCACAGCGAAAATTATGTGTTCATGTACAGGGGAATGGTATTTCTGGTGCCCTTGTAAGCTGTGATGGATGGACCCCGGAAAAGATCTCTTTTGGAGATACAGTGGATGTT
>CAMBHV010000244.1 GCA_945867255.1 uncultured Clostridia bacterium | reverse complement strand
AGATACTGTTCAAACGCTTTGCGCTGAGCTGCCACATAGCTTTCTAGCGCAGCCTTCACATCTTCCGCTTTGTCCTGTGCAGGTACAAACACGCCTACCGCATAGGCACGCACATTCATCAACGACATACTGATGGCATACTCCTCCAGCATGTCCTCTTCCAGGCCCAGTGTACTGAGCAGCATGGGGGCCATAGATGCCGCTTCTTCTTCCGACAATTCGTAAGGGTTCAAGCCAAAGCTTGCGCTGCCGCCCGCTTTCCAAGTATAAATCGCATCATTCTCATTCTCTTCGCTGCTGCGCGCATCCACAATAGCCTGCACATAGTCCTTCTCCTGCTGTGCACTTTGCGCAGGCGCCCCACAGGCCACCAGCAGACATACGGCCAGCAAAAGGCACATAAGGCTGATCATCTGTTTTTTCATAATTATTCTCCGTTTCCTTTTTGAGGTTTTGCGTGCTGATACCCCGCACGTATCCATGCTATGGAAGTCACACACGCGGCTCATGCACACGCATGCGTTAGTATACCATATCACTGTGTAAAAGAAAAGTCATTCTTCCCCGGTTTCTGCCTTCGGCAAAAGCCCCAATGACAGCTTCATTTGAAGAATACGCTGTACACTGGCATCAATCTGCTGCTCAGAGATCTCGCCGTTTTTTACTGCACGCACCACAGCTGGAATCTGCACCTCAAAATCAGTGCAGCAAAGCATATCATTCCCGGCCAGAACGGCCTGTACGGCTGCATGTTCCGGGCCCGTAAAATCCCGAATACCTTTCATGTAAAGATCATCCGTTATAATCACACCGGAAAACCCCAGTTCCTGTCTCAGCACCTGATGCACAGGGACAGACAACGAGGCCGGCATCTGCGCATCCATGCATTTTACCACGGTATGCGATACCAGAACCATATTCGCGCCTGCCCGGATACCTTCCGAAAAGGGCAACAAGTCCTTTTGCACAAAAATTTCATACGGTCTGTCATCATATGCAATGCCGGCATGAGTATCCGTATTATTACCGTAACCCGGGAAATGTTTCAAGACGCTGGCTACCTGCTTTTCTGCCATGGCCTGCACAACTGTGCGGACATATTCAGAAGTTTCCCGTGCAGGAAGGCCCAGCGTACGCGCATAAATATAATCTGCGGGGTCCGTGCTTATATCACATACAGGAGCAAAATTCACATTGATCCCAAGCCCCTGCAGAAAATCACATTTTTCCAGCGTGTCATCTCTGATGCTTGCCAGCCCGCCTTGCCGATACAATTGCTGCGGTGAAGCAAACGGCTGTTCTCTGAAAGCTTCATAGCAGCTGATACGGTTCACGCTACCGCCTTCTTCATCTACGCCAATCAAAAGTGGCAGTTCGGCCGCTGCCTGAATTTTCTGAATGTCCCGCGCTGCCTGCACAGATGTTTTTCCCAAAAAATCTTCTGCAAATAAAACATATCCACCCAAATGATATTCTGCTGCCTTAGCCGGCGCATCTTCTTGCGGGCATCGTGCCAGAAACATCTGCCCTACTTTCTGTTCCAGCGTCATATCTGCCAGAATATCCTGCAGCCATATCTGCTGCTCTTGTGCGTATGAAGCTGTATCGCCGGATACATCCGTGCCTGATGAAGCTGTAGATGATGCCGTTTGTTCACTTTTTCGCGCTACACAGAGCCATCCCGCCGCACTGCACATTACCAATGCAATCATCCATGCAGCGGCTATTTTATTTCTCTTTTTCACAAATTGCCTCCTGCACAGCTTTGTATGAACCTTTCACGCCCTTGTAAAACAACTTCTGTGTGAGGCCTCACAAGCGCATGATAAATCATTTCACCTTCCAGCATGCCCCATGCTAATTGGGCTACCTTGCTTTACCACAAAACTCACCGCAGCGCCTTGCCAAAAAAGAAAACCGCCGTGAACAAAATGTTCACGGCGGTTTGGTTGGGCCAGCTGGATTCGAACCAGCGCAGTGACGGAGTCAAAGTCCGTTGCCTTACCGCTTGGCGATGGCCCAGTAAGATAAGAACGGCCAACCCTTGCGGATTCGCCGTTCTTATGTAAATGGGGTGGGTAATGGGACTCGAACCCACGACACCCAGATCCACAATCTGGTGCTCTAACCAACTGAACTACACCCACCATATTTGGTGCGCCCAAAGGGACTCGAACCCCCGACCCACTGCTTAGAAGGCAGTTGCTCTATCCTGCTGAGCTATAGGCGCGTATCTGAGTCTCCAAAGTTCCGCCTATCCATCTTACAATAGTGCGCAGCAAAAGTCAAGAAAAAAATAGCTATTATGAAAAAAAATATACGGGCGCCTGCATTTGAGAATTCATTTTGCAGGCGCCCATTCATTCGAGTGCACGCTTCAAACCGAGATATCAGCTTTCTTCGTCGTCCTCGGCCTGCGGCAGTGCGGTTACAGTGCGCAACTTGCGCTGAATTTGCCTTGTACGAACACCTACCAACTTTTCCAGGTCTGCGCCCGCTAACTCAATGCGTTTCTGTGCCTGTGCCAATGCGTCACCAAATGTCTCAAATTCGCTTTTCACAGCCCCCAGAACCTGCCACACTTCGCTGGAACGCTTCTGAATTGCCAAAGTACGGAAACCCATTTGCAGGCTGTTTAACAATGCTGCCATTGTGGTAGGGCCTGCCAGTACAACTTTGTACTGTGCTTGTAAGGTTTCCACCATGCCCCGGCGCACAAGTTCCGCATACAAGCCTTCCACCGGTACAAACATGACACCAAATTCTGTGGTTTCCGGCACATGGA
>CAMBHV010000243.1 GCA_945867255.1 uncultured Clostridia bacterium | reverse complement strand
AAGTGCAGGCTGGTGGGGTTTGTAATAAAGGCCGCATCGAAATGCTCCCCTTGCGGCAGCATTGAGAACTGCCCCGCCAAAAGCGCCTGTGTTTCCTTTGGCAGTGCACGCGCAGAGCTGCGCAGCGCATATGCCTGCACCGGCACGCCCTTTTGAGCCGCCACCATATGCAGGTTTTTCAAGTGCCTGGTTCCAATAGAACCAAGCCCGCAGAACAGCACCTTCATGTTTCGCCATCCCCTTTTCCTTTGCATGATGTATCCGGCCTGTCGTTCGAAATCAGGAAGCCCTGCCAGCCCGGCAACGCGCGCAGCCTTTCCTCCAGTGCGTCGGCACCCTTTTCCAGCTTGTATTCCATTTCACCCGGATACACCGGCACCACCACATACAGCATCACTTGCCCGCCATCTTTTGTGGGCACAGGCAAAAGGCCTTGTGGGCCGTTGCCTTCATCCGGAAGATACAGCACAGCCCCGGAAAAGCCTGTAGACACGTCATAAGGGCGCATGGGCTCGCCATTTGGAACAGAATGCCCTGCGCCAAGCCAGGTGTCGTACCGATGTGGCATGCGTGCCAAGCCTTTCAGAAGGCGAACAGGCCAATCAACTTCTTCTGCCGGCGTGTCGGCGCCTTGCAGTTGCTCCAACGGCCAGTCTGCCGGCAGATAGGCAACCAATTCGGCACGTTGCAAATAGCCGTATCGCTTTGCGTGAGGTACGCCTTTCAGCGACATAGGCAGCGCAGACATCCCCACCGTGTACAGTACCGAGTACGGCTGCTGCGGCGTGGGGGCCATTCTGTAGATATCGATATGCACGCGGTCGGAAACAATCTCGTGCCACACACAGGTTTCGCGCCCAGGGAATGCGCTATTGAAAAAAGTTTCCAGCTCTTCATAATACGGAGAAGCCTGCCCTTCCATATCACCCATGTTTTGCGCCTGCGCATGGCGCAGAACAGTGCTGCCGCCGGGTGTGCGCTCTGGTGGGCATTCCCGCTTTGTTCGCAGCCAGGCAAACAGTTTCATGGCAACCTTCCCCTTTTCCGTTACGCCTGCTCGATGCGCTCGATCAGTGCAATGGTCTCTTTATCTTTTTCAAACGAATAGCGCGCGGTCGCGCCATCGTCCAACACGGCAAAAAATTCGGCCAGTTCATCTGCGTAGGCATTCTCTACAATGTTGTCCGAATAGCGTGCATCGTGCTCCACATGGGTATACGTATCCACCGGCACTTTTTTCTTTTCCCTTGCGTCATATTCGGCCAGAGACTGCGGGCTGCCTTCCCAGAACAGATGCAACCCTTCACCAAACACTTCAAAATTGCGCACAGCCTTGGGGCTTACCACATCTACGGCCAGCACACCTTTCGTGCCGTTTTCATGGCGCAACACAGTAAAATATGTGTCCGGATAATCGATCTCGAGGTCGCTGAGCTTATCTTTTTCCACATATACATGCTTCACCGGCCCAAACGCATCCAGAAGCCACGGCAAATCGATCCCAAAAATCTCACGCACCCCACCCGTGCGTTTATCCCCTACAAAAAAGTTTTTATAATTTTCCCAGGGGTGCCAGTCCGGCAGGTATTGGCCAATATGATATATATAGTTTACAGGCTTTGCAAATTCCTGCACCCTGCGCTTGATATACTGGGTTTCGCCGCGGTACAACATGGTACTGGACAAAAATAACGGAACATTTTTCTGTTTTGCCAGTTCAATCAGCTCGTCATATCCATCTTCTACAAGGTTCAGTTCCGTAAACACCGGAACACCGGCCTGCAGCAATTCCCGAATAATATGGACATGTGTGATGGGAGCCGTGCATACAAACGCAGCGCGCGGTGCCTTTTCCGCCAGCGCGGCCTGCACACTTTCATACGGCCGGATGCCAAGGCCCTGCGCCTCGGCCCGGCGCGCTTCGGAAAGATCCACCCCGCAAATATCAGCTTGAGGTCTCGCACGTTTCAAAAGGCGTGCGCGGCGTTTCCCCATGCTGCCAAGCCCAACGATCAGCAACGTTTCCATAGGTGTTTCTCCTTTTGTCTATTTTACAGGCATGCGGCACGCACAGCTTCATACAGCGCACCGCCATCCGCAATGCGGTACACCACCGCATTTTCCGTTTTTTCCTGTACATATGCCTGCCCGGATGTCAGGCATATCACATGCGCTGTGCTTCCTGTGCGCACAGTGACGTAAATTACCTGCTGCCCCTCCTGCCCGGAAGGCAGATTTTCCCGCAATGTCGGCGTACGTATTGCAGTGCTAAGCGCTTTCAACACCGCTTCTGATCCACCCTGCGGCATGGTAAGCTTGCGTGCCTCAGCCGGCACCTGCCCGATTTGCACCACGGTCTGAGTGGCTTGCGTTTCACCGGTTGTGTCAGATTTTTTCTCCTGCTTATTTTCTTCCTGCGCATTTGCCTGGGCATCCGTCGACGGAGCAAACGTAAAGTCGTCTTCAGCTGCCAACACAGAAACCGACACACTGGCAGCCGCGCTCTGCACAGCCAGCACCGGGCGCGGCAGATATAGCGCCGCACTGGCCCCCGCGCACACACCCAAACAAAGGCCCAGCGCCAGCAGGCCCTTTTTCTTTCTCTTTACAAGGCGCACCATCAAAAGGGCCGCCAACAAAACCGCCATTCCCACGGCCCCCACCAGTGCAAGGCGCTGTGCCTTATACAGGCCGGGCTGCACAAGCTGCAACAGCTCCGGCTTCTGGCGTGCCCAAAGCATGGAAATGGCAGCCAATATCTCATCCCAGCTCATGGCTGCCTCCCCTCGCATACCGG
>CAMBHV010000242.1 GCA_945867255.1 uncultured Clostridia bacterium | reverse complement strand
ACAAAATCTACGTCTTTTACAACGCTTTGCACATCACAGGCATCACGCACCACCAGGTTGCGCGCCTGTTGCGGCATTGGTGTGGGCATTGCCCAGCGTGTACCCACGGCCTGCTCATACGTTTTTCCGGCAGAACGTTGTGAGGCAGCTACAACGGTAAGCCGAAACCATGGATGATTTTCCAGAAGGCTGACAAAACGCTGGCCCACCATGCCAGTTGCGCCTACAACGCCTACCCGATACTCTTTCATGTCAAACATCCTTTCCTGCTGTGGCTTGCCATTCTATGCACTGAAACAACAAGCCGTTCCTTTTGAAATTCCCCTAAAACCCTTGAATAAAACAAAAAAGCCGGGTTGAAAACCGGCTTTTTTTGCAATATAATAAAAACACTGTTTGCCGCGAAAAAGCGCGATTTTTAAATTATTAACAGTTTACCATTACGGTAGAACCCTGTCAATGTAAGGACTTGAAATGATGATGCAAAAAAGCGACTTTGCGTTTGAACTTCCGCAGGAATTAATTGCTCAGGAGCCATGTGTGCCTCGCGATGCGGCACGGCTGATGTGTCTTTCACGCGGAAATGATGAGATTAGCCACCGCGTTTTTCATGAACTGCCACAGATTTTACAGGCTGGAGATCTGCTTGTCATCAACAATTCCAAGGTGTTGCCTGCACGACTGATTGGCCATAAGCATCCCACCGGTGCTGTGTGCGAACTGCTATTACTTCGTCAGGTAAAAGAAGACATGTGGGAATGCCTTGCAAGGCCTGGTAAACGCCTGAAAGAGGGTACCCAAGTGGTATTTGGCGATGGCACGTTAACAGCGTGCATCGAGCATACTTGCGAGGAAGATGGCAATAAACTGGTGCGATTTTCATATGATACGCAAACATTGTATGAAAAATTAGATCAATTTGGAAAGATGCCACTGCCGCCCTATATTCGAAAGCAGCTGGAAGATAATTCGCAGTATCAAACCGTGTATGCCAAAGAACTGGGTAGTGCAGCGGCCCCCACGGCCGGGTTGCATTTTACGCCAGAATTGATGCAGCGCTTGCGTGAAGCAGGGGTTCAATTCGCAGAGGTAACTCTGCATGTGGGGCTTGGCACATTTCGCCCCGTAAAGGAAGACAATATCCTGGCGCACAAAATGCACAGTGAATGGTATTCCATTAGCGAAGAAACAGCTCAGGCCATTCAACGCACAAAGGAAGCGGGGCACAGGGTAATTGCCGTGGGCACCACTAGCTGCCGCACACTGGAAGCAGCTGCCGCCAAACACGGGAAAATCATTGCCTGCAGTGGAGACACCGATATTTTTATTTATCCAGGTTTTTCTTTCCGTGTATTGGATGGCCTCATTACAAACTTCCACTTGCCTGAGTCAACTCTTATCATGCTGGTAAGCGCTTTTTATGGGTATGAGGCTACGATGCATGCCTATGAAGTTGCTGTTAAGGAAAAGTATCGTTTTTTCAGCTTTGGCGATGCGATGTTGATTTTATAACAATGATATACAGAAACCAGAAGCAGGGTGCCATATGGCACCCTGCTTCTGGTTTTTATGCTTCAAAATAAATTTCTTTTGCCATGCGCATGGCCGCCCATGCTTTGGGCCAGCCTGCATAAAAAGCCAATTGCGTTAATATTCCAACCATTTCATCCTGCGAGACACCATTATTTTTTGCATTTTGGATATGATAGCGAAGAGAACTGTCGAGAATACCACTTGACATTAGTGCGGAAACAGTAATGATGCACCGGTCGCGCATGGAAAGTCCGCATTCGCTGGACCAAACCTCTCCAAATAATACATCATCATTCAGCCTGGCAAATTCCGGCGCAAAGCTGCCCATTTCATCATGGCCAGCAGTTATTGTTACTTTTGGCATAATAAGTTCCCATCCTTTTTATTATCGTAATTTTTGATATTCTTCCGAACTCACAGGTTCCAGCCATTCATTTGATCCATTTTCAGCAGGCACTTCCACAGCCAGGTGAGAAAACCAACTGTCAGGTGCAGCCCCGTGCCAGTGCTTTACATTTGCCGGTATGTTTACTACATCACCTGGATTTAGTTCTCTTGCAGGTTGGCCCCATTCCTGATAATATCCACGCCCGGCGGTAACAAGCAGAATTTGCCCACCGCCTTGGCTGGCTTTGTGTATATGCCAGTTGTTTCTGCATCCTGGTTCAAATGTGACGTTTGCAATGCTGATTTGCTGGGTGGACAACATATGCAGGTAACTTTGTCCAATAAAGTATTGGGCAAATGCGTCATTTTTCTCACCCAGAGGAAAGACATTACTATTCTTTTTCTTCATCATGTATTCTCCTTTCCTAAACAGGCAAGCCATGAACTTACCATTGCTTCTGCAATTGGAATTTCGCGCCCTGTCAAAGCCAACCCTGGCTTCAGCAAGGCCTTTGGACAAAGGTGTTGAATATCCTGAAGGCTTGTGCCAAAACCACCTCCTTCATGGGTACAAAAAGGGAATATAGTTTTTCGGGAAAGATCTATTTGTTCCAAAAGAGTGAACATTGGCATCGGCATGGTGCCCCAGTAATTCGGATATCCCAAAAACACGGTATCATATTTGTGAATATCTTCAGGTAAAGCAACCAGGGCAGGCCTTGCACCACGTTTCTGATCATCTTTAGCTTGGCGGATACATTCGGAGTAATCGTCAGAATAGGGGCATATGGGTTGTATGTGGAATAGCGCGCAACCTGTGTGTTTTCCTATGATTTCTGCAACGACTTGCGTGTTTCCTTTTTTCAAATACTGAATGGAGCCGGAAAGA
>CAMBHV010000241.1 GCA_945867255.1 uncultured Clostridia bacterium | reverse complement strand
CGGCTGAGCCATGTTGGCAAGATCAATTTCTTCCGGTGCGCATGGAATCAGAAAATCCGCAAAAATGGCGATAAACACCACCAAAAGTACAATAATCAGCCCCAGCATACCAGACGGGCTTTTCAGAAGAAGACGGGGAAGATCGAACAAGATCGAGCGCTCACGCGCCTGCTTTTTTGCTTCGGAGGATTTTTTCATTTTTTCTGCCATGACAATTCCTCCTCTCAATAACGAATACGCGGGTCAATCAGGCAATACACAAGGTCTGCCAGCAGGTTAGCCACCATCGTGACCAACGCAATCACCACAACACACGCCTGCACAACGCTCATGTCATGAGAGCCGATGCTCTGCACAACCAGTTGGCCGAGGCCGGGCCAGGCAAACACCGTCTCCGTAATCAGCGCACCACCTACAAGGTTGGGGATCTGAAGTGCCACAATGGTAACAACCGGAACCAATGCGTTTTTAAAAGCATGTTTTACCACTACCACACGGTTTGGCAAACCCTTGCTGCGCGCCGTGCGAATGTAGTCCTGCTGCATAATCTCCAGCATACCGCTGCGCACAAGGGGAACAATTTGCGTAGCCGTATTGATGGTAAGCGTCGCACACGGCAGCACGAGATTGAGCCACGTACCCCGCCCGGACACAGGCAACACTTTCAGTGTGACGCCAAACAGCAAAATAAGCATGATGCCCACCCAGAAACTAGGCATGGAACGGCCGAGAGAAGCAAGGCCGCTCACCACAAGATCCAGCGGGGAATCCTTTGTATGTGCACTAAGAATGCCCAGCGGGATAGCCACCAAAATGGAACACAGCAGCGAAACACTTGCCAGCTGCACCGTGGCGGGAATTTTTTCCATTACCACCGCCATTGCAGACGTCCCGTAACGGAAACTGGTGCCAAAATCACCGTGCAAAGCATTTTTAAGGAAAATGCCATACTGCACATACAATGGCTCGTTCAGGCCAAGCGCTTCACGCATCACTTCGCGGTCCGCCTGCGTGGCCTCCGGCGGCAGCAACATGGCTGTCGGGTCACCCGAAGCGTTTACGAACAGGAAGGTGATCACGGTAATAATCAGCAAAACCGGTATCATCTGTAAAACTCTTCGCAGCATGTATTTCAGCATAACGTACCTCCCCCAAACTTTCTGAATGGCGGGCATGCTAACCCGCACGGGCAGTGCCCAAATGCGGCTCATGTCCAAACAGCGGATAATCAAACCCCTCGGCAAAGCCTTTGATTCTGCGCTGTTTGGGCACGGGCGCAGATAGGTATCCGGGCATAAGGGCCCGGCGGCACCCAGCCGCCGGGCCCTTAACCCAGATAGAATCGACTTGAATGTGCCTGCTCAGTTTAGGCTTTGTGGATCGTCGTCAGGTTCCACACGTCGTCCAGGCGCGGCGTCATGGTGATGCCGTCCTTCACGCCGTAGCTGTTGTCGATCTGGCAAATGATGACATACGGCACTTCGTCCGCAACCATCTGCTGCATCTCTTCGAAGATTTCAACACGTTCCTCAAGGTCCATGTTGAATTCAGCTTCATAGTACATGTCGATGTACTCCTGGTTGTTCCAGTTGCTTTCACCACGTGTATTCTCGCCAAAATAGCCAATCATACGGTAAGAAGCATCAAAGAAACCAAGGCCAAAGCACGTCATAAAGGCATCTTCTGCTGTACGGGCGCTGAACACATTGGAATACGCGCTGGATTCCAGCAGCTGCAGATCCACTGTGATGCCAACCTGCCCCAGCATTGCCGCAATAGCCTGAGAAATCTCCGTGTCCATCAGGTACTTGCCAGTAGGCGCTTCAATCTTCAGAGTGAAGCCGTCTTCATAGCCGGCCTCGGCCAGAAGCTCTTTCGCCTTCTCGGGGTCATAGTTATACTTGCCAACCAAGTCCTCATTGCAGCCGTTCACGCCGCTGGGAACACCTGTCAAAGTCGGGGTGCCGGCGCCTTTCAAAATGGAATCCACAATGGTTTTATCATCGATAGCGTAATCGATGGCCTGGCGTACACGCAGGTCCGCCGTGGGGCCTTTGTCGGTTTTCAGTGCAAGCTGATAGATACGGGTAGAAGGACCATTCACAACGGAAGTACCTTCATTGTCGTTCACGCGATCCCATTCTGTCGGGATAACCATATTCACAATGTCCGCTGTACCGGCAATCAGCTCACCCACACGGGTAGAAGATTCGGGGATCACACGGAAAATAACTTCTTCCCAATCGGTGTTCTTCTCGCCGTAGTAATCTTCGAAGGGCACCAGAGTGACATGATCGTCCTTTACGTACTCTGTCAGCTGATACGGGCCAGAACCAATGGGGTTGGCGAGGAATTCCTCAATGCCTTTTTCTTCGATGTAGTTCATCGGAAGAACCGCAGCGCCGCCCTTGGCCAGCAGGTTCAGCATAATGGGATAGGGCTCCTCGCTGATAACCTGAACGGTGTAGTCATCCACTGCAACGGCTTCCTTCAGCGGGCTGAAGTTCATATAGTCTGCACTGGATTCGTCGTTCATAACACGGTTCAGGGAGTATGCCACATCAGCGGCCGTCACCGGAGTTCCATCATGGAACACGGCGTCTTCACGGATTTTGAACTCCCAGGTAACCTGGTCTTCCAGAAGCTCATAGCTCTCTGCCAGATCCATTACAATCTCGCCATTATCGTCCTGCTTGACAAGGTTGCTGTACACGTTATACAACACGGATGTTGTAGTTCCGTTGTTCAGCGATTGCGGATCCGTTGTCAGCAAATCTGCATTCATGGCAATCGTCAGGGTGGTGCTGTCGTTGCTCGTGCC
>CAMBHV010000240.1 GCA_945867255.1 uncultured Clostridia bacterium | reverse complement strand
CGCAAAAAGCAATTATTCTTGTTGCAGGCACACGAAAGCCTGCGCGGGTTTCGAATCGCAGGGGCTGTGTGGGTACTTCTTTTAACGATGCGTGGTTTTTCGCTTGCCGTGGTTGGCATTGCAGAAGGGGTCTTCCACCTGGTAAGCATGGTATTTGAAGTGCCCAGTGGCATGTTGGCCGACGTGCTGGGGCGCCGGCACACACTAATTGCGGCTGGGCTTGTTAATGCAGCCGCAGGCGTCACCATGGCTGCAAGCCGTGGGCTCTTTGGTGTATGTCTGGCCATGGCGCTGGAAGCGCTTAGTTTTAACCTTGCTTCCGGCACGTTGGAGGCTATCACGTACGACACGCTGGCACAATCCGGCCGTCAACAGGAATATGTACATCAGACCTCCCGCCAGTACACGCTATACTCCGTGGCGCAAAGCGTTGCCAGCCTGCTCAGCATTGTCACAATACAACTTGGCTTTGTGGCGGCTTATTTGATCAGTGCCTGCATAGGGCTTGGATGTGCTTATTTGGCAGGCGGCCTGAAAGAACCGACTGCCAGCACACAGACCTCCCGACCCGTGTGCTGGCGGCAGTTGCCTCGCCGCCTTGCCATCCACACCGCAGAAAATATAGCGTTCTTGTTGCATCATGGCCGCTTGGCCTCCAAAATGCTATGCATCAGCCTTATGTGTTCTGCCGGTTGCCTGACAACGATGTTCTGGCAGCAGAACCTGGTGGATGCCGGCTTGCCCGCAGAATGGATAGGGGTGCCTCTATTTGTTCTGATGCTGGCAGATGCCCCCGGTGCATTAGTGGCACCACAATTGCCTGCACGCCTCGGCAAATTGTTTTTGTGGTGCGGCCCGGCAGTGGCGGTGTGCACCATACTGGCAGGCAGCCAATATCTTCCTTTGTGCATAGCAGGTGCCGTGATTGCCGGCCTGCTGGAAAGTGCATTTACCGTACGTGCGGACAGCCTAATGCAGCCGTTTTATCCCGGTTCCAGCCGGGCAACTCTCACCAGTGTGGAAAGCATGATGTACAGTGTCTGCATGGTGATACTTTCCCCTGTTGTGGGCACCGTGGCGAACCACACCAGTGCCGGCATGGCCATTATGCTGGTGGGGCTGGGGCTGATGGCCGCGTGTATTTCAGCCAGCGCAATTATCCGGGCACATAATGGTTCATAATGGAAAAGCACCCGTGCTTCTCGCAGAGAAACACGGGTGCTTTTATTTTTTGTTCCGTTTTACCACATCGTCTTCTTTTCTCTGGTTATCTGCCATGGTTTCTCTTGCGCATTGTACAAACGCCTTCAGCATGCGGTTCTCTTTGAGCGACTTGTAATATATGCCAAATGACGCAGATTCTGCCCCTTTCAGCGGAACTTTACAGATGGATGGGATATCTGGGACAAGAAAGGCCGGCAGAATCGAAATGCCATAATTGGCTGTAACAAGAACGGTAATAGCCTCTGCCGACTCACAAAAATAGAATTCAGACGGTGGGCGCCCACCAACCAGTTGGCTTTGCAACTGAGCAAGCGGATGCAGCACTTTTCTCGGTTCGAATAAAACAGGTGAAAAATGGGCCAACTCCTCCATCGTCACTTCGCTTTTTTCAGCCAGTATACTTTGGCTGGAGCATATGCATACCATGGGAGCCCTTGCAATTTCCCGAAACACAAGGGGTTTATCCGGTGCTGGATATTCCCGAAATCCAACCACTGCATCCAAGTCGCCTTCTTCCAGCATACGGTAGATATGTGGGAACGGCACCACCTGCAACCTTGGATGCAAGCTGGGGTATTCACCTCGAAGTCTCTCCAGCGTATTCACCATGTGAAACATAAACGGATAATTATAGCAGCCAAGAGACAATGTTTGAATTCCGGTTTTGCCTGTGCCCTCAAACCTTTTTTTGGCCCGTTCCGATATTTCCAGCATTGGCCTTGCATCGTTCAGAAATGCCTTGCCCTCTTCCGTAAGTTTCACAACGCGGGTCGTTCTATGGAACAGTTTGACATTCAGTTCTTTCTCCAGTGTTTGAATTTGTTGACTCACCGCCGGATGCGTTACATGAAGCTGCTGTGCAGCACGCGCAAAATTCAGGTGCTCTGCCACGGCAAGAAAACAAGAAAGCTGTACAGTGTTCATATTTCTCCTCCCTCCTGTTCCGGATTTTTCACTCCAACCAATTATAAAGTTTTACTTTCCAATAGTAACATATTCTGAATTCTATTTCAACGCAGAATCTGTATAATGAAATTTTAGAGGGGAGATGAATTTACATGCTATCGAACTGTTATGAATGTCATATACAAAGGAGGAATTTTCTTGATTCGAACGCTTATCGCACAGTTGAAAGAATATAAAGTAGCCTCTGTTCTGGCACCGCTATTTACCGGCGTGGAAGTTCTGATGGAGGTTCTGATTCCTTTTGTAACCGCAGCCATGATCGACGAGGGCATCGAAGCAGGTAATATCGGGCAGGTGTATCGATATGGGCTCATTATGCTTGGCATCGCATTCATAAGCCTCATAGCCGGCATGGCGGCCGGGCGTTATGCGGCCAAAGCTTCCTGCGGTTTGGCTTGCAACCTGCGGGATGCCATGTATGAAAAAGTGCAGACGTTTGCCTTTTCAAATATCGATAAATACAGCACGGCAGGCCTTGTCACCCGCATGACAACCGATGTAACCAATGTACAAAATGCATATCAGATGATTCTGCGTATCGCTGTGCGTGCGCCATTAATGCTTGTATGCAGCATGGCGATGTGCCTTTTGATCAGTGCAAAGCTGAGCATGATCTTTCTTGCCGCTATCCTGGTG
>CAMBHV010000239.1 GCA_945867255.1 uncultured Clostridia bacterium | reverse complement strand
ACGGCGGACGAACCGTTCGTGGTTTTGTACGGCGATGACGTCATCATGGGGCCGGACCCCGTTGCCGCCCAGCTGATCCGCGCGTATGAGCAAACGGGCAAACCCTGCGTGGGCATCAAGCAGGTAAGCCGTGAGGCCATTCGCAAATATTCTTCCATGCAGTGCACCCACGTGCAGGACAACCTGTACAACATCACCGACATGATCGAAAAACCCGCCCCCGGCAAAGAGTTCAGCCTGTATTCCATTTTGGGCCGCTGCCTGCTCACGCCGGACATCTACCCCCTTCTTGAGAAAACAGCCCCCGGCGCCGGCGGCGAGATTCAGCTGACAGACGCCATGGCAGTGATTGCGCGCACGGGCGGCATGACGGGCGTGGATTTCACCGGCAAGCGCTATGACATGGGCTCGAAACTGGGCGTCATGCAGGCCCAGGTGGAAACGGCCCTGCGCCATGCCGAGATCGGCGAAGAGTTCCGCGCGTATTTAAAACAGCTGGCGCAGACGCTGTAACGGCACGGTTCTGCCTGTATTTTGCGCAAAACGGCGCGATGTGTCAAAACAATCCTTGACACATCGTGCCGTTTCGTTATATAATAAATTGCTTGTCAGAAATGGCATGCGTATCCTTGCTTCCCTGCATGAGAAAGGGAGGCCATCAGTCCAAAAGGAGGTGCACAGAAATGGCAAAATACGAGACCATGCTGGTGACGAAAGCCGGCCTGGATGAGGAGGCGTCCGCCGCTCTGGTGGGCAAGTTCAAATCCATGATCGAGGCAAACGGCACCATCGATTCTGTTGACGAGTGGGGCACGCGCAAGCTGGCCTACCCCATCAACGATGAGACGGAAGGCGTGTACACCGTGATCAACTTCACGTCCGCTCCGGAATTCCCCGCAGAGCTGGACCGTGTGTACAAGATCACAGACGGTGTGCTTCGCACCATGATCGTCGCAAAGCCCGAAGAAGCTGAAACGGAGGCAAAATAATGCTGAACGTGATCGCTTTGATGGGCCGCCTTGTGGCGGACCCTGAATTGCGCCACACCCCGAACGGAATTGCAACCTGCACGTTCCGCATCGCGGTGGATCGCAACTTCGTGCGCGCCGGCGAAGAGCGCAAGGCCGATTTTATCGATATCGTTGCCTGGCGCCAAAGTGCGGAATTCGTGTGCAAATATTTTCATAAGGGCAGCATGATTGCCGTGAACGGCAGCCTGCAGACCCGCAATTATGAAGATAAGAACGGCAACAAGCGCACTGCATATGAAGTGGTGGCAGATAACATCCACTTTGCGGAGAGCAGGGCAGCTTCCGGTGGTTATGCCGGTGGCTATGCCGCCCCCGCCGCAGCGCCTGCGCCTCGCGCCGTGCCCGAGCAGCCCGTAAGCTTTGCGGCTGGCTCGGCGGACGATTTCGCCGTCATTGACGAAAACGAAGACTTACCTTTCTGATCATCCCGATAAGGAGGAACGAACCATGGCTTTTGACAGACCGGAAGGCCGCGCTGGCGGCCGCCCGCAGCGCCGCGGCCGTAAAAAGGTGTGCAGCTTCTGCGTGGACCGTGTAGAGCACATCGATTACAAGGATGTTGCCCGTCTGCGCAAATATGTGTCCGAACGCGCGAAGATCATTCCCCGCCGCGTCACCGGCACCTGCGCCTTCCATCAGCGTGAGCTGACGGTGGCTATCAAGCGTGCGCGCCATATGGCCCTGATGCCGTATGTAAGCGACTAATCTTGCTTGACAAAAAATGCCCTTGCCTCAACAGCAAGGGCATTTTTCATTCTCATTTCGCAATATTTTCAAAAACGTGGCCAGGGCCCTGCGCCAAAAGCCCAGCCCCATATCGATGTGTTACAGGAGGTGCCGCATGAGCGAAACACTCACGTTTCGGCCTGCTGTTCGGCAAGACGTTCCCCTCATCCTGCAATTTATCCGGGAGCTTGCCGATTATGAACAGCTGTTAAGCGAAGTATCGGCCGATGAAGCCACATTGGAAGAATGGATCTTCGATAAACAAAAAGCGGAAGTGCTGTTTGCCGTTCTGGGTGATACCGAGATCGGCTTTGCCCTTTTCTTTCATAACTTTTCCACGTTTCTTGGCCGGGCCGGGCTGTATCTGGAAGACCTGTATATCCGGCCCGAATATCGCGGCCGTGGATATGGCAAGGCAATTTTGAAAAAGCTGGCCTCCATCGCGCTCTCGCGCGGCTGCGGCAGGCTGGAATGGTGGTGCCTGGACAGGAACACCCCCAGCATTCAGTTTTATCTTTCGCTTGGGGCACAGCCCATGTCGGATTGGACCGTATATCGCATTGCAGGCGATACGCTTGCCGAACTTGCGCAATAACCCGGCAAAAACCTACCGGCCCAAAGGCGCCGCCCGAAGCATACAGAACCCATGTGCGCAGCATCTTTTTTTAAATGGCCCGTGCTTTCTTTTCGCGGCCTTCGCATCTTCCATAAATAAAAAGCGGCCTCTCAAGCCACAAAGGCATGAGAGGCCGCTTTTATACTTTCCATGTTTGAAAACTTCCAGGGCAGAACCACCCATGCCAAAAGGCATTTGGCACCTCAAATTGCCCTTACCGCCTGATCAGTTATCTTTCGAGTGGCGCTCGCCGATCTGGAACTCGTCGCAATGCTGGAACATATACAGCACCGTCAGCGGGTCATCGCCGGTGAGCTTTTTGAAGTCATCGGTAAAGGTGTCCATCTTGCCCTCGCGGATGGCCTGCGCTTATGTCTCCATGCCGTCGGTAGAGAAAGGCGCCTCGCTGTCTTTTTTGAACACGCCGTCAGTGGTTCTGGGCACGCCCATCGCATCGAAGATCTGGTAGTTC
>CAMBHV010000238.1 GCA_945867255.1 uncultured Clostridia bacterium | reverse complement strand
CACCCCTCCCGTCAGATACCTACCCTGTGTAGTCCCTTGTAAACTGTACTTTATTACAGACGCAAAAAGGCTGAAAACCCAAATTATGTAAAGGAAAAGAACGAACGCCGCCGTGCACAACGCCTGGCCGCCGGATGGCAGCCTGCCCCTCCCCGCATCCCCATGACAGTAGAAGAGCGAAAGCTGGCACGCCACCGCTATTATATGGAAAACCGTGTGGAGTTATGCCGGAAAAGGCTGACGGTGGATGCTTACAAAAGCATTGCCGACATCCGAAGCCGTATGCCGGGCCGTGTGGAAGAATATCTGCTTGCCTTTCCTTTTGAAACATGTGGGCACAGGCTGATCTGCATGATTCTTCGCAGGTTTGGCATCCGGCACCACGAAGCAGTGTATGCAGATTGCTATGAGGCCGGGATGTTGGCATATCTGTACAGCATTCATCGGTGCGCTGCATTGGGTTGCGATTACACCATCCCCTATATTCGAAAGATGGTGCGTATCTATGTGGGATGCGCACTGGTAGTGTATCATGAAATACGGGACCTGTGCCGAAGCAATCACTTTCGGGAAATAAGGCTGGATGCGGATCAAACCGGCCGGCTTTACTAAAGGGGGCGTTGCTTCATGTTTCCAATCACTGATAAGGCTGTACAATATACGAATCGAAAGGAAGTTCTTTTTCATCTTGCAGCCTTGATGCGCGCGGCGCTTTGTCCGGCAGAGCGCCACACCATTTTGTTGCATTGCGGAATAGGTGCTTCTCATCCGCTTCCTTTTCAAGATATTGCAGCTATTCTCGCCATGCCTTCCCCTGGATATGCGCAGGCCTGCTATATACGCGCTGTGCAAAAAACACGCGCCGCCATTCCCGGCAGCAACCTTGAACGGTATGTGGCATACTATACCCCTCCCCATCCGGAACATCATTCCGGCCGTTCCGCGCAAAGACCGGGTATTTGGCCTTCGCACCCCGGTACAGGCAGGCAGCATAGATAACACAAAGAAGCCGCGGCACCTCCTGGCGTCGCGGCTGCCTTATGGATATTTACGCATTACAAAATTGGTAAGCTGCACGCCTGCACGTATTACCTGCTGGCGTATACAAACCTGATAACCCCGCCTCTCAAAGAAGGCCCGTGCTGTGATAGACGCGTGCACCGTAACGATTTTCCCTGACACATGGCATTCCAGTGCGTCACATATGGCCTTCGCCACACCTTTTCCCTGATAATCTCGGTGCACATACAGCCTGTCCAGATATCCCGTTTCATCTATGTCGCCAAAACCAATGATCTTTCCATCCTGCTCCGCCACAAGGGTATAATGCTCAGAAAAACTTTCATTCCATGCTTTTGGGTCGGGAACCGCCGGTGCCCACGCCTGAAGTTGATGTTCGGAATAATCTTTTGCATTTACGGTATGCACCGTTTCATAAAACAGGCGTGCTGTTTCCAAGCAATCCTGTGCACAGTAATGCCTTAATCTCAAAATTCTTTCTCCCTTTTTACAACCGGCAGCCGCGCATTAAGCAAGCGCATACCCTGCAATGAATGCCGCAAACGTGGGCAGCCCTTCCGCATATCACAGATAAAGCAGAAAACGCCCGCATACCTATTTTCTCCTGCGCGTTTGTGCTGCGCCTTTATACATCTCAGCACAATATTAACACACGACTGCATATCTGTAAAACAAAAGAAATCTGCGTTGCAAAGCCTTTTGGGGCAAACATCGCAGCTTTTGCTTGCAAAGTGCCAGCCAAAGGCCGCGAGACCATTCGGCAGACGTTTACACGGGCATTTCTCCGGAAAAGCCGTTTGCACTTCTTTGTTGCCCTTTTGGGGCAGATGTAGCGTTTGGGTTATCGTATCCTTAAAACAGCATCCAGCCACCTGGGCCGCATATCTTGACAGCCGGTGCCGCAGCTTTATAATGAAGAAAAACAAATCCGCGGCCCTTTCGGACCGTTGGATAAAAGGAGGAGCCCTTATGTATGCCTGCGCCCAATGCTCCGTTCACGCCTGTGCCAAGCCGGGCGAGAAAAACCCGTCTGCCCACTGCCCGATGAACCAGAAGGCCCTGCTGGAGGAGGCGGGCCTGGTATACCAAAGGCCGGAGATACATGACTTTTATATCTGCGCTTCCGAGATGGAGGCACTGGGTTACGGCGTGTGGACCCGCGTGAAGGAAACCGTAACCCTGTGTCGTGCCATGGGATATAAACAGGTCGGGCTGGCCTTCTGCCGCGGCTTGCGCAAAGAGGCGAAAATTCTGGACGATATCCTGCGCCGCAACGGCCTGGAAGTAGTGTCGGTGGTCTGCAAGGTGGGCGGCGTACCCAAGGAAGCAGTGGGCATCGATCCTTCCCGCAAGGTACATCCGGACACCTTTGAGCCCATGTGCAACCCAGCGGCTCAGGCGCTGCTGTGCAACCAGCAGGAAACGCAGTTCAATATCGTGTTGGGGCTGTGCGTAGGGCATGATTCCGTGTTCTACAAATATGCCAAAGCACTGACTACCACCATCGCAGTCAAAGACCGGGCGCTGGCCCACAACCCACTGGGCGCACTTTACTGTGCCGAGGGATATTTCGCCGGAAAACTGGATGCCGCTGAAATCTCCGGCTGACACATGGGAACAGAGCACTTCCGGATGGTGTTGGGCATATTCTCAACACTTCGCTCATTTGTCAGACCTTTTTCTTTTTACTCTGCATTTTACAGCACATGTTTGCACATCATCAAAACATGAAAAAACCGCACTATCAAGCCGTTTTGGACTTAACAGTGCGGTTTTCTTTTTGGTGACCCGTCCGGGAATCGAACCCGGGTTACCGCCGTGAAAGGGCGATGTCTTGACCGC
>CAMBHV010000237.1 GCA_945867255.1 uncultured Clostridia bacterium | reverse complement strand
GAAAGGGCAGCCAGCATTTGCGGAACACCAGGATATATATCGCCGCCATGCTGCGCAAGGTAAGAGGTTTCATCTTCCATGCAGGTGTCGAATACCTCCTGCGCACGCGCCCCATATGCAGTGAACAGACGCGGTGCGATTTCGGAGGTGGGAAGCCCCATCACGCCCTGGATATCTTCCACGCTGGGAAGATGCTGTGCGTGAAATCGGGTGCGAAGCGTGTGATGCCAGCTTTCGATCACGGTACGGCATGAATCCCATAATGTTCCATCCAAATCAAACAAAACTCCGTCAAATCGCATCTTATGCAGGGCCCCTTTCCTTTGCAGTTTATAAGCGGTTGTAACAACATCAGTATACCATTCTCTGTCAAGTGTCGCATCGTGCAAATGAAACGCATGTTTTATTACATAAAACCATGCAGGCAGCTCAAAGCATGTATGAAAAACCTCCGGGCCTGAAACAACAGCTGTTTCAGGCCCGGAGCAATTATACAGGATAAGAATGGAGTATCAACGGCGTAGACGCGAAAGGAAATCCTTGGAGGCCTGAGTGCGCGGAGTATCAAATATTTCCTGCGGCGTACCTTCTTCGGCGATGACGCCGTCTGCCATAAACACGACATGAGTGGAGACATCTCTGGCAAATGCCATCTCATGGGTCACAACCAGCATGGTAAGCCCTTCGCTTGCCAGCTGACGCATCACAGAAAGCACCTCGCCCACCATTTGAGGGTCCAGGGCACTGGTGGGTTCATCAAACAAAAGAACTTCCGGTTGCATGGCCAGCGCACGAGCGATGGCTACACGCTGCTTCTGGCCACCGGACAGCTGATGGGGTTTTGCCTTGATGAACTGCTGCATGCCTACCTTTTCCAGAAATGTAAGGGCTACGGCCCTTGCTTCTTCCGGGCTTTTTTTCAGCACCTTGCGCTGGCCGATGGTGCAGTTTTCCAGCACGGTCATATTGCCGAACAAGTTAAAGCTTTGGAACACCATGCCCACTTTGGCGCGATAAGCGCAGGGGTCAAAACCGCGGCCGGTAATCGGTTCGCCATGAAACAAAATCTGCCCGCCAGAAGGGGTCTCCAGCAGATTGATGCAACGCAGCAACGTGGATTTTCCGGAACCGGACGCGCCGATAATGCAGGTAACATCGCCTTCCTGTACGGAGAAGTCCACATCTTTCAGCACTTCGTGAGTGCCAAAGGTTTTGCTGAGATGCTGCACATCAATAATATGTTCCGCCATGGTTCAGCGCCCCCTTTCCTGCTGGCCAGCATTTGAGCCGCCCATGTTGTATGCATGGGCGCGGTAATCAGAATTGGGCTGGGCAGTGTTTTTTTCGAAGTGCGGCATTCCTTCGCCAGTGGAAGTGTCGCTGATCGCCAACTCAAAGTTGGCCGGGCCGTCCATTCGTTTTTCCAAAAGCCGCAAAAGGCGTGAGCATGCAAATGTCAGAATGAAATAAATCACCATGACGATGGTATAGGTTTCAAAGTACCAGTAGTACGCTCCGGCCACGCCCTTACTGGCGAAAAACAACTCTACCACGCTGATACAGGACAATACACAAGTGTCCTTGATATTGATGATCAGGTTGTTGCCAATTTGCGGCATGATGTTGCGCAGCGCCTGTGGAAGGATGACGCATACCATGGTTTGTACGTGTGTCATGCCAATCGCACGCGCACCTTCTGTCTGGCCAGGGTCAATGGATAAGATGCCACCGCGCACCGTTTCAGCCATGTAGGCGCCTGTGTTGATTGACACGATAAGCAGGGCGGCGGCCATATAGGGCATGACGACACCTGTTAACATGGACACACCGTAAAAAATAAACATAGCTTGCACCATCATGGGCGTGCCACGAAAAATTTCTACATAGGCACCCAGGATGAATTTTACAGCTCCAAGCAGTGCGTGGCGCACAGGCCCCTGTTCACGGTTTGCGGGGATCGTCTGCACGATGCCTACCGCAAGGCCAATGATACAGCCCGCCAGCGTGGCAAGCACGGCGATGATCATGGTGTTCAGAACGCCCCGGCCAAGCGAGGCACTGTAATTTTGCAGAATGTAAACGATCCTGCCAAAAAAGTCCGTGGGCAGTGTGGATGCCATATGTGTTTCATCCTTTCTGTAGCTGTGCAGCCTGTCTGGGAAGGCCTGAATCAGCCGTTCAACGGCTGAACGCTGATGGCCTCATCCATCATGGCGGTAAAATCGTCTGTGGTCATGCCGGCCAGTGCTTCGTTTAAAGCATCCAGCAGCTGAGTGTTGCCCTTGCGTACGGAGATGCCAATGTTTACATCTTCTTCCGAAACTTCGAAATCGTCATCCGTGCCGGTGAAATCCAACAGTTCGAAATCCGGATAGGCGACACAGGCAGCCATGGCGGTGGGCATATCGGTAACTACCACGTCACATGCGCCGCTGTCCAGCGCCACCAGCATGGCGGGGGCTGTCTCTTGCGCGGGCAGAATGTTGGCATTTTCGATCTGTGGCAGGCAGTTGTCATACCAGATGGTATTCAGCTGGCTGGTGCAGGTGGCGCCTGCAAGGCCGGACACACCCGTGGCATTTGCATAAGGGCCATCCGCCTTTACCAGGGTCACCACACTGGCATAATAGTACGGAGTAGTGAAATCGACGCTTTCCATGCGCTCGGAAGTAATGGACTGGCCGGCAATCACGCAATCTACAGTGCCAGACATCACGGCGGGAACCAGGGAGTCCCAATCAGACTTCACGATCTCCAATTCCATACCAAGGGCTTCGGCCATTTTTTTGGCCATCATCACGTCATAACCATTGGCATAATCGGAACTGCCCTTGATGGGCACAGCACCGTTGGAGTCGTCATTTTGCGTCCAGTTGTATG
>CAMBHV010000236.1 GCA_945867255.1 uncultured Clostridia bacterium | reverse complement strand
CCTCCATAGCGCCAACCACCGTCAGTCGCAAAGGGGCATAGTGCAGCTGCGTCAGCGCAAGGCCGCACACGGCTGCCAGCGCCACGGCCCATCCGTTTGCCACAAGGCGGCGCAGCGCACCATGTAGTGCCCATACAAGCGGGTACACCAGCGCAAAGCTGAGCAAAAATTCCGAATAGGCCGGCAGCTCCAGCCACAACGCCAGCTTGGCCGCGCTTTTCAGCCCCAGCGCGCCTGTGCACGCCAGCCACGCAAGCCCGCAGGCATACAGCGCCGCCAGCGTGCGCACAAAGCCCGCCGCAAGGCGCGGCGCTGCCACGGCGCGTGGTTTTTCCAGGTAGGCGCGCCGGCACGCATAGCCAAAGCAAAACAAAAACGCCGGAAATGCCGCCACGTTCACCACATAATAGGCAAACCAGGTGTACGCGCCGTTTCCCGGCGGCAAAAGCTGCACCGTGTGGGCAAACACCATGCAGCACACGGCAAGCCCTTTCAAAACATCCACGCCCGGTTCCCTTTGCCCGCTGCGCATGCTGCCCACCTCTTTCGCACTTTGTGCCGTGCGCTGCAACGCACGGCGCGCGGCACGGTTTGCTTCATTATACCATGCCCTTTGCGCAGGCACAATGCACCCTTGCACGGCAAAAGCGGGGCCCCGCGTGCAAAAGCAGGGCCGAAGCCGGGGCAACGCGCCCCTTGCCGGAAAGCGGCCCAGCGGCCCGCGCAAAGAAAAGACCCTCAGGCGCCTTTGCGGACGCCGGGGCACTTTGCGGCCACGGATATTCTTTGGGGGCGCGGCAGCGCAAAAACGGCGTTTCTGCCGCCGGGGGCATACGCCGGGCATTTGTAGCAGCCCCTCCAACCATCAGGGCCTGAAAGGCCTCTCTTCCCCTTTCTTCGCCTCAAACACTCATGCACAAAAAAAAACAAATTGGGTGCATATGCAAAAAAGGCGCCTTCAGCGCGCCTTGCAGCCGGCGCTGCCGGCCGGCGCCGCAGCCGCACAAAAGCCTCCTTTTCCGGCGCCGCTTACTTGCGCTATCGCGCCCATTTTTGCGGCTGTGCTCTTTCAAGGCTGCGTGGGCCGTAAAAGTGGCTTGGAAGGCCCGCCTGCGGCCGCACCGCAGCCGGCTGTTTCTCGCATTTGGGGTTCTGCCCAGAAAATGCCGGAAAAAGCAAAAACAGCCGCCGGGCCGCCGCGGCCCGTGGCTGTTTTTGAATATAGAATTTTCCCGGCAGAGGCATTGGGTTTCCGCACCGGCCCGCTTTGCCCGCTTGGGGGCCGGCCAGCGCGTTAAGAAAGCGCCTTCACCATCAGGCACATATACACCTTGATAAAGGTGAGGTAATCTTCCACCGGCATTTTTTCGTTTTCATGGGTGCATTCTTTCAAATCGTCCCCCGCGCCGAAATTCGGCATGGGAAGGCCCGCTTTTTCCACAATGTCCGAAGCATCCGACGCGCCGCCGCGCCGGTAGACGGAAGTTTCCCTGCCCGTCACCTCGCGGTATGCCTCCAGGCACATGCGCACGATGGGCGCCGCCTCGTCCACCACAAGGCAGGGATATTCGCCCAGCACCTCGTATTCATAGCTGTAGTCCTGCTGCGGGTGGCTTGCGCGCAGCTCGTCCAACACCTGGCGGATCTGGCTGTGGCATTCCTCCAGCGTCTCGCCCGGCACAAGGCGCCTGTCGATGACAAGGTGCCCTTCGGAGGGATACATGTTCACCGTGTTGCCACTTTCGACCATCGTCACCGAAAGCTTGCTCCACGCGCCCAGCTCTTCGTCAAAATGGCTCACGCGGCGGCCCAGCTGCATCAGGGCGGCGGCCGCATTCACCGTTTTTTCCAGCGCGTCCACGCCGTCCGGGTGCGGAATGGAGGAATGCCCGGAGGGCGAACGGTAGGTCACCTTCACGTTCAGCCCGCCGCAGTGGCTGACAAGCACCCTGCCGCGCGTGGGCTCCGGGTCAATGCCGAAATCGCCCTGGATAAGCCCCTGTTCCAGCAGATATTTGGTGCCGAGTTCGCCGGTGTTCTCCTCGTCCGAAACCCATGTCATCAGCACACTGCCCGCCGGGGAAAAGCCCATGCGTTTCAAAAGCGCGGTGGCCATGATGGCCGCGCACACGCCGCCCTTCATGTCCACGCTGCCGCGGCCGTACAAACAGCCGTCCGCCAGCTTACCGGCCCACGGGCCGTACAGCCCCGGCTTGCCTTTCACGGGCGGAAACACGTCCATATGCCCGTTCCACACAAAGCGCGGGCCTGGCTTTTCGCCCTTCCATTCGGCCACAATATTGGGCCGGCCGGGCTGTTTTTCCACCACCTGCGGCGCAAAGCCCTGCTGCGCAAGAAAGCCGCGCAGCACTTCGCCCATGGCGGCTTCATCTCCCGTCACGCTAGGCGTGCGCACGCATTGGGTGAAAAACGCCAGCGCCTCTTGCCGGTTTTCCTCCACCATGGCGGATATCTGCTGTGCCGTCAACATCCGGTTTTCTTCCTTTCGTTGATATATCGGGCGCGGTTTGCCCGCGCCGTTTTGCCTTTTTGCGCCGCTTTATCATGCCGCGCCGTGCCCCGCCAGCAGCGCCCACAGCGCCCATACGCCGGCAACCAAAAGAATGACGCCCGCCGCGCGCACGCAGTTGCGAAACACCACATTGTCCTTCACAAAGCGCTGCGCCACCACAAACAGCGCCGCGCCAAGCACCAGCACGCCAAGGCTGAGCCATGGAGCCATGTTTTTCTCCCCTTCCCTGATATGTGGGCCGCCGCGCGCTGCCGTGTGCCCCGCACCGGGCCCTTCCCCTTCTGTGTGGCGGTGTGCCGCGCACGGTGCACCGCCCTGCGCGCCCATTATAGCATTGCCCCGCGCGGGTT
>CAMBHV010000235.1 GCA_945867255.1 uncultured Clostridia bacterium | reverse complement strand
GCGATGCACTTCACGCAGCTGCGTTTCGCTGGCAGGCACCGTTTCATATCGAAGATCCAGTTCCTGCCCATACACCATTCCACGTGCACCAGCAGCCGCTGCCAAGACGGCCGCTGCTTTTGCATTCTGTGCTCCTGTGCCTTCTTCTGCGCTGGCCAGCACTTCAAAAGCAGCTGTCAGCAGGGCGTCACCAGCCAGTAATGCAGTAGCCTCCCCATATGCCTTATGGCAGGAGGGCCTTCCGCGGCGCATATCATCATTGTCCATGCAGGGAAGGTCATCATGGATCAGGGAATAGCAATGCAGCATTTCTACTCCGGCAGCATAACGCGCCGCCAGTTTAATATCTCCGCCCAGCATATCGCACACCGCAAGGCATAATACAGCGCGCACACGCTTTCCGCCCCCCATCAGGCTGTAACGGGCCGCCTCACTGACGCGCGATGTGCCGCACAAAACACCTTCACAAGCATGTTCCAGTGCATCCTGCGCCTGCACAAGATATTGTTCATATTGCGCACGATAATTCATTGCCCGGCCCCCTCCTGCGGCTTTTCTGCATCATTTTCCCGCAGAGCCGCATCCAGTGAAGCATCCACTTCCTGAATCTTCAGTTCCGCCTGTTTCAACGCCTGTGCGCATTGTGCAATCAGCTCTGCAGCCTGAGCATATAATTGAACGCTCTCATCTAACGAAATGTCCTCCTGAGAAAGCCGATGGAGGATATCTTCCAACTTTTTCTGTGCAGTTTCAAAATCCAGCACTTTCTTTGATTGTGCCATAAAAAGACAAACTCCTTTTATATTGATTCGGCATCTTCCAGGCATTGTTCCACCGTGCATGCAATCTTCCCTTGTGAAAGATGAATGCTCAGGCTATCACCGGGCGACACATCTTGCGCGCGATGAATTACCACACCCGCAGCATTACACACCACAGCATAGCCACGTGCCAAAACGGAATACGGGTTTAATGTATCTGCAAGGGCAGCATCGCGCGAAAGCGCCTGACTGGCGGTTCGCACACGATGGTGTACTCTTTCTTTGCATAGTGCCGCCTGCACCTGTAATTCTTTTCGCGCACGTTGCGGCGCGGCAGCAGCATGCTGCATCTCGCTGCAGGTAGCAGCTGCCCGCAGTTCATTATAGCACAAGTTCACCTTTTTTTGCATACTTTTTTGAATATTTGCATGCATTTTGTACATCGTATGCAATTCCGCCCATAAATCTGGCATTACAAGTTCTGCTGCAGCCGACGGCGTTGGCGCGCGCAGATCTGCAACAAAATCCAGAATGCAAAAATCAATCTCATGTCCGATTGCCGATACAACCGGCACATGGCATGCATAGGCTGCACGGGCAATCGATTCATCATTAAACACCCAAAGGTCTTCTTTTGAACCACCGCCGCGTGCAACAATGATTACATCCAAATCGTCACGCGCATTCAGCACATTAAAAGCCTTTACAATGCCGCCAGCTGCGTCTGCGCCTTGTACGTTAACCGGGCAAAGGACAAAATTCATATCGGGGCAACGCCGGCGAGTGACGTTCAGAATATCTTGGATGGCCGCCCCCGTTTTGCTCGTAATAAGGCCGACACGCTTCGGGTGAGATGGCAGAGGCCTCTTATGCTCTGGTGCAAACAATCCTTCTTTTTCCAAACGGGCCTTCAATTGTTCAAAAGCCATTTGCATAGCGCCAAGCCCATCCGGGAACATGTCTTCCACATATACCTGAAAGGAACCATCCCGTTCAAACAAAGATACTCTGCAGCGCACAATCACACGCATACCGTTTTCCGGCACAAAACTCAGTTGTTGTGCATAGGATCGAAACATTACCGCCTTAACAGAACATTTTTCATCTTTCAAAGTGAAATAGAAATGCCCGGTTTTATAATGATTCGTAAAATTGGATACTTCACCGCGAAGCGCAATATCCGTGAGTACGATATCGCTATCCAGAACACTTTTCACATAACGGTTCAATGCGGTTACGCTGATTACGTTGGCCATGCACCCACCTCTTTTGCCGCAATAATTGAAACCCCAATTGCATTATCACTGGCAAAGCGCCCTGGCACAAAGCTGACATCTTTCAGGCGCGCTGTAACGTATTCGCGTACGATATCGCTGGACATTACCCCGCCTGCGCACACAACAGGGTATTGCAGCCCTTCTTTTCGGGCCGCATCAACCATACGAAATACCGTTTCTCCAATGGAATAAAGGCAATATTTTGCTATATAGGAAGGCGCATATCCCTTGTTTCTCAACGCTTCACACTGATTTTCAAGGCCAGACAAATGGCAATCCATTCCCTTTATCACAGCCTTTACTTTGGGGCGTTCCGTACATTCGGCCGCCAGCCTGGAAAGCTGTTCCCCCGCCGGAAATGAAAAGCCCAATTTCACGCCAATGCGGTCCACCGCCTGCCCGGCATACAGATCCAGTGAAGTTCCCAGTGTGCGCTTTACACGCCTGCCTTCGCATAGCAAAAGATCTGTAGTACCACCTGAAATGTGAAATACAAGAGAAGGCTGGCTGAACAGTTCCCAACGGCCGCTGGCATATAAAGCCGCCACAACATGCCCCTGCTGATGAGTGGTACGTACCAGCGGTATTCCATGTATCTGTGCAGCTGCGCTGGCTGCATTGAGCCCGGCCAAAAAACATGGCATATAGGAGCCTTCTACCGGACGCGGCTTTTCGGAAACACCAATGGCTGCAATTTGAGAAAGCGGCACCTGCGTTCCAAGCTCCCGTATAAGGGCAGGTAATGCAACTGTATGGTGAAACAGCGCTTCACTTTGGCGCAGCCCGCGAGGGCCTTCTTGTAAAGGTAATAACTTCTTCTTATCACAAACAACCTCTTTCGCTTCTGTG
>CAMBHV010000234.1 GCA_945867255.1 uncultured Clostridia bacterium | reverse complement strand
AGACGGGCGACATTTCTGAACAGGATATGTATAACACATTCAAAATGGGTGTGGGCATGGCGGTAGTAGTGCCGGCCGAATATGCGGATGAGGCGTTGCGTGTACTGAAAGCGCATGGCGAAGATGCATATTGCATGGGCGAAGTGGCCCGTGGTGCGGAAAAGGGCGTGGAGTTATGGTAAATACGGCGGTGCTGGTATCTGGCGGGGGCACGAATCTTCAGGCTCTGCTGGATGCGCAAGCTGCAGGCAGCCTGCCGCATGTGCAGATTAAGCTGGTAGTTGCATCGAATCCGAACGCCTATGCGCTGCAGCGTGCAGCTGCGGCGGGGGTGGAAACCGCAGTTTGCAGCGCCAGAGACTATGATACGCCGGCCGCGCGCGACGAAGCGCTGTGCCGCCTGTTACAAAACCATGGTATTGGTCTTGTGGTGTTGGCGGGATACCTTTCCATGATAGGGCCGAAGGTGTTGGCCGCATATCCGGATAAGATCGTCAACATCCATCCAAGCCTTATTCCGTCGTTTTGCGGGGCAGGTTATTACGGCCTGCGCGTGCATGAAGCGGCGCTTGCAAAAGGTGTGAAGATCACAGGGGCCACGGTACATCTTGTGAATGAGAATTATGATGAGGGCCGAATCTTGGCGCAGAAGGCTGTGGCCGTGCAGGATGGTGACACCCCCGAGACATTACAGCGTCGTGTGATGGAGCAGGCGGAATGGATTATTCTGCCGCAGGCGGTAGAAGCGCTGGCACAGCAGCTGGAACAGACCTGAAAGATGGCAGACTATGCCTGAAACCAGAAGACTATCAGATGGCCGCGTGTGCATGCGCGGCACAATACACAAACCGGAGGGAGACATATGGAGCATTTGAGCCTTGCGGCGGAATTGGCCGTGAACACATATCCTGGGCGAGGCATTGTGATTGGCCGTTCCGATGATGGCAAACGCGCAGTGATCGCATACTTCATTATGGGGCGCTCGGCCAACAGCCGTAACCGTGTATTTACTGAAAAGGATGGCGGCATTATTACCGAGGCGGCTGACCCTTCCAAATTGGAGGACCCCAGCCTTATCATCTATGCGCCTGTGCGTCTGTTTGGGAATAAAACCATTGTGACGAACGGCGACCAGACAGATACTATTTTTGAGGCTTACGAAAAGGGCCAGGGCTTTGCCAAGGCTTTGCGCACGCGTACTTTTGAGCCGGATGGACCCAACTTTACCCCGCGTATTTCCGGCGTGGTGAAAGTGACAAAAAAAGGAAAGATGAGCTATAAGCTTTCGATTCTGAAATCGGATGAGGGCAACGGAGACTCTGTAGAGCGTTTCTTCTTTGAATACCCACAGCCGGTAGCGGGTGAGGGGCGGTTTATCCACACCTATCGCTGTGACGGAAGCCCTATCCCGTCTTTTTCCGGTGAGCCGGAAAAAGTTCGGATCTCTGGCGACATTGATTCCTTTACCAATATGCTGTGGAATAGCCTGAATGAAGACAATAAGGTTTCCTTGTTCGTGCGTGAAATTGAACTGAAAACCGGGAAATGCAAAACGCGCATCGTGAACAAGTACGAAAAAGTGTAATTCGCCCGCTGGCGGAAAGGAGTTGTGCACAATGAAAGAACTGGAACTGAAATATGGCTGTAACCCTAACCAGAAGCCTGCGCGCATCTTTATGGCAGAAGGCGAACTTCCCGTGGAAGTGCTGAACGGCAGGCCGGGATATATCAACTTCCTGGACGCGTTGAATTCCTGGCAGCTTGTAAAGGAGTTAAAGCAGGCCACCGGGTTGCCCGCGGCGGCTTCTTTTAAGCACGTATCGCCCGCAGGTGCAGCACTGGGCTTGCCCTTGACGGATGCCATGAAAAAAATGTATTTTGTAGAGGGGCTTTCTCTCAGCCCGCTGGCCTGTGCCTATGCACGCGCGCGCGGGGCCGATAGAATGTCTTCATTCGGAGACTGGATTGCTCTGTCTGACGAATGCGACGAGGCTACCGCAAAGGTGATTCAGCACGAGGTGACGGATGGCATCATCGCCCCGGGGTATTCCGAGGCGGCGCTGGCTATTTTGAAATCAAAACGCAAAGGAAATTACAACATCGTTAAAATTGACCCGTCGTATGTGCCCGCACCCGTGGAGCACAAAGATGTTTTTGGCATCACGTTTGAACAAGGCCGCAATGAGGCAAAGTTCGGGCCGGAGACGTTTTCCAATATCGTCACAAAGAATAAAACGCTTACCGAAGAGCAAAAGCGTGATTTGATCCTTTGCCTGATCACACTGAAATATACGCAGTCCAACTCTGTGTGCTATGCCGAGGGCGGGCAGATCATCGGCGTGGGGGCAGGCCAGCAAAGCCGCATCCACTGCACGCGCCTTGCGGGCAACAAAGCAGACATCTGGCACCTGCGTCAACATCCGAAGGTGTTGAACCTGCCATTCCGCGACGATGTTTCTCGTCCGAACCGCGATAATGCTATCGACGTATATATCTCCGATGAGTATGAGGATGTCATTGGCGAAGACGTATGGGCGCAGACATTTACGCAGCGCCCTGAACCGCTGACAGCCGCAGAAAAGAAAGAATGGCTGGCTGGTTTTACGGGCGTATGCCTTGGCTCGGATGCGTTCTTCCCATTTGGCGACAACATTGAACGCGCACGTCGTTCGGGCGTAACAGCCATTGTGGAACCGGGCGGCTCTATTCGTGACGAACAGGTCATTGAGACATGTGATAAATATGGCATTGTAATGGCCTTTAATGGCCTGCGCCTGTTCCATCACTAAGCTGAAACAGGACGTTGCCTGGGCCGGTATGCCGCCTGCGCATCCGGCGGCCCGGCCTGGGGCCCCTATGCGAAGCCACTTTGCCTCAGTGTGGCTGTT
>CAMBHV010000233.1 GCA_945867255.1 uncultured Clostridia bacterium | reverse complement strand
CCTGAACGCCATGCTCCTCCTTTGTGGTAAGCACTTGCATGTAAATGACGAACGGGTCAGAAAAATTGCCGTAGTAGATGTCGTTTTTGCAACGCACCAGCGGGCGGCCCTTGTATGTCAGTTTTGGGGTAAATGCCATGGGTATAACAGCTCCTCTTTCGGGTTATTCGCCAAGATAATTTTTCAAAAGCACCTGCAGCAGATCATCACGGTCAATGCGGCGGATATTAGCACGCGCACCCTGATACGTGGTGATATAGGTGGGATCCTCTGACAGGATATAACCCACCAGCTGATTGATGGGGTTATAGCCCTTTTCCTTCAAGGCGCGATATACGCTGGTGAGGATCTCACGGATCTCTTTATCCTTGTCGTCATAAATGGAAAAAATAGCGGTAGGTTCGCTCATTTTGCACGCCTCCTTTGAAAAGAACACCCTGCCGTGCGGCAACCCACATGCCCGGCGATGTTTGATTCAGCATAAGGGCATCTTTCCCCTTATACAATTATTATTCTTATTGTAACCCAAAACAGGGCCCTGTGCAAGAAAAATTTGCACAGGGCCCTGTCGCTTTTTAGGAAAGAAAAATGAAAAAGCTTTCAACTACGCAAGGCAACGTTCATTTCAGCCAGCGCTGCCAGTACACTGGCCACAACAGCTTCCGCTTCTTCATCTGTCAGGGTGCGGTCTGCTGCGCGCAGCACAAGGTTGTAAGCAAGGCTCTTTTTGTGTGCGCCAATTTTATCACCCGTATATACGTCAAACAGAGTCAGGCTTTCCAGCACGTCGCCAGCCGCCGTACGAATGGCAGAAGCTACATCTGCTGCCGGCACCGAAGTGTCCATCACAAGTGCAAGGTCGCGTGTGACGGCCGGGTGCTTAGGCAGCGGATGGAATATGGGCGTGTTGCCTTTATGCGCAAACAGAACTTCCATATCCAGCTCGGCTGCCGCGACACGTGGCTTTATGCCATAGTTGGCTGTTGTTTCGGGGTGCAGCTCGCCAATGGTGCCCAGTTTGTCTTCGCCAAGGTAGATGTCTGCACAGCGGCCCGGGTGGAAGGTGCTGCCCTGCGTGTTGGCTACAAAGCGGGGTATGGGTGCCTTCGCTGCTTCGCACACGGCCTCTACCACGCCTTTCAGGGCAAGGTAATCCCACGCAGGGCCATAGGCTGCCATCACCACTGTTTCCACCTCGCGGGGCAGCTCATCCGGCCCGCCCTGTGGCAAATAGACGGTGGCATCTTCGAACACAGCGCATTCGGCCGCACGTGCATTGTAGTTGCGGGCCACAATGTCCATGATGCTGGGCAGGGCCGTGGTGCGCATCACGCTGGTGTCCTCGCCCAGCGGGTTTGCAATTACCACCGGGTTGCGCAACGGGCTTTGCGCAGGCAGGCGAATGGCGTCAAACGCCTTGCGGCTGTAGAACGAGAAGCTCTCTGTCTCGTACAGGCCGTAACCTACCAGCCAGTTCATCACGTTTTCCCGAAACGTCTGGCGCGCCGTGGGCCGGGCCGATGCAACGCCCTGCATGATGGTGGAGGGCATTTTGTTGTAGCCTACAAAACGGGCCACTTCCTCGGCAAGGTCGCAGTCGCGCTCTACGTCCCAGCGGGAAGACGGCACGATGACGTCATCGCCGTCCATCTCAAAGCCCAGCGGCAGCAGAATGGCAACCATCTCTTCGCGCGAAAGCTGTGTGCCCAAAAGGCGGTTGATGGCCTGCGGGCGCAGGGGCACGCGGCGCTCTTCGCGCTTGTGGGGCCACACGTCCACCACGCCGTTCACCACATCGCCCGCGTCCAGCAGCTGCACCAGTTCCAGCGCGCGCTGCAAACAAAGCAGGCAGCCGTTCGGGTCCAGCCCTTTTTCGTAGCGGCCGGAGGCCTCGGTGCGCATGCCAAGTTTTTTGGCCGTGGTGCGCACGGACGGGCCATAGAACATGGCGCTTTCGAAAATAACGCTGGTGGTGTCTTCGTACACGCCGGAGAACTCGCCGCCCATCACGCCTGCCACGGCAATGGGGCCCTTTTCGTCCGCAATCACCAGCATCTCTTCGCTTAAAGCGCGCTGCACGCCGTCCAGCGTTTCAATTTCTTCGCCCGGTTTTGCGTTGCGCACAATGATGTGCCCGCCGTTCACATATTTTGAATCAAAGCAGTGCATGGGCTGGCCGTATTCCAGCATCACATAGTTGGTGATGTCCACAAGGTTGTTGATGGGGCGCACGCCGCACAGGCGCAGGCGCTCGCGCATCCAGCGCGGCGAGGGCTTCACGCGCACATTTTCCACCACGGCGCCCACATAGCGGTAGCACAGCTGCGGGTTTTCAATGTCCACGCGCAATTTTTCGGCCGCGCTGCCGTGGCCGGGCTTCACTTCGGGCACATGGTCGCGGAACGGCACGCCGAAAGTGGCCGCCGCCTCGCGCCCAAGCCCGCGCACAGAGAGGCAATCCGGCCGGTTGGGGGTTATCTCAAACTCCACGCTCACGTCGTCCAGCCCCAGCACGGGCGCGATGGGCGCGCCCAGGGGCGCGGGCTCGTCCAGCACCATGATGCCGTCTTCGCGCTGGCCGGGAAAATCGTGCAGCGTAAGGCCCAATTCGCCGATGGAACACATCATGCCGTCCGATTCCACACCGCGCAGCTTGCCGCGGCGAATTTCCTTGCCGCCGGGCAGGCGGCTTTCATGGCGCGCCACGGGCACGTAGTCGCCTACTTTCAGGTTGGTGGCGCTTGTCACGATCTGAATATTCTTTTCTTCGCCCACGTTCAGCTGGCAAATCAGCAGGCTGTCGGCGTCCGGGTGTTTTTTAATCTGCTCCACACGGCCCACCACCACATTTTCAATGGCGTCTGCCTCGCAGGAATACGTCTCCACCTTCGAGCCGGACATCGTCATGCGCTCTGCAAATTCATGGGGCGT
>CAMBHV010000232.1 GCA_945867255.1 uncultured Clostridia bacterium | reverse complement strand
TGCCCGGGCCCGCCAACACGGCGCCGGACAAAATCAACTGGGCCGGGGGACTTCCCCCGGCCCTTTTTTGTGCGGGCTATGCCGCATTTTGTTTTTTGGCGTTACATGGCCGCTTCTTCCGCTTCCTGTGCCATGGCGGCAAATTCGGCGGCACGGGGATCCTGCTCTTCCAGGCGCTTTTCCACCTCGGGCAGGCCGGTGCCGGCCGGAATCAGCTTGCCGATGATCACGTTCTCCTTCAGGCCCATCAGCGGGTCCACCTTACCCTTGATGGCGGCGTCCGTCAACACGCGCGTCGTCTCCTGGAACGAGGCGGCAGAAAGGAAGGAATCCGTGGCAAGAGACGCCTTGGTGATGCCCAGCAGCACGCTTTGGCCGGTGGCGGGGCGCAGGCCCTCTTCGCCGGCCGCGATGCGCGCGGCCACAGCCTCGTTGGCGTCGCGGAAATCGGATTTGTCCACCGTGGAGCCTCCAATGAGGTTGGTGGAGCCGGCGTCTTCCACGCGCACTTTGCGCATCATCTGCAGCACGATTACTTCAATGTGCTTGTCGCAGATATCCACGCCCTGCAAACGGTATACCTTCTGCACTTCGCTGATCAGGTAGTTCTGCACGGCAATGGGGCCTTTGATGGCCAGGATATCCTGCGGGTAGGCAAAGCCTTCGGTAATAAGGTCGCCCGCCTCCAGCATGTCGCCGTCGGCAATGCGCACGCGCTGGCCAAACGGGATCAGATAGCTCTTTTCGGTGGGCGCGCCGTTTTCGTCCACGCCCGCCACCACCACATGGCGGTTTTTCTTCGTATCGTCGATGCTGGCCTTGCCCGCGATCTCTGTCATGATGGCAAGGTTCTTCGGGCGGCGGCTTTCAAACAGTTCTTCCACGCGCGGCAAGCCCTGCGTGATGTCCTCGGCAGAAGCAATACCGCCGGTGTGGAACGTACGCATGGTAAGCTGGGTGCCCGGCTCGCCGATACTCTGTGCGGCAATGATGCCCACGGCCTCGCCCACTTCCACGAGGTTGCCGTTGGCAAGGTTGGCGCCGTAGCACTTGGCGCATACGCCGTGCTTTGCCTGGCAGCACAGCACGCTGCAGATCTCTACCTTGTCGATGCCGGCGTCCACCACTTTCTGGGCGTCGTCGGCCGTCATCATGCGGTCTGCACGCACCAGCACTTCGCCCGTCTCGGGGTGTACGATATCGTGCACGGCAAAGCGGCCTTCCAGGCGCTCTGCCAGTTTTTCGATCATCTCGTTGCCCTCACGGATATCCGACACAAGGATGCCCTGTGTGGCGCCGCAGTCGTCTTCGCGGATGATCACATCCTGGGAAACGTCCACAAGGCGGCGCGTCAGGTAACCGGAGTCCGCCGTGCGAAGTGCCGTATCGGCCAGGCCCTTTCGGGCGCCCTTACCGGCAATGAAATATTCCAGAATGTTCAAGCCTTCGCGGTAGTTGGCACGAATGGGGATCTCGATGGTCTTACCGGAGGTGTTGGCGATCAGGCCGCGCATACCTGCCAGCTGACGGATCTGCGCCATGCTGCCGCGGGCGCCGGAGTCGGCCATCATGAAGATGGGGTTGCGCTGGTCCAGGTTCGCCTGCAGGGCGCTGGCCACATCTTCTGTGGTTTTGGACCAAATCTTGATCACGCTGGCGTAGCGTTCCTCGTTCGAGATCAGGCCCTTGTTATACTGCTTTGTCACCTTGGTGATCTGTTCTTCGGCGCTGCGCAGCAACTCCGCCTTCTGCGGCGGGATCACAGCGTCGCTCACGGCCACAGTGATGGCGGCCTTGGTGGAGTATTTGTAGCCCTGTGCCTTGATGCGGTCCAGCATTTCGGCCGTCACGGCGGTGCCGTGCGTGTGGATGCAGCGGTCGATGATCTGGCCCAGCTTTTTCTTGTTCACAAGGAAGCTCACTTCGTACTCGAACAGGTTGTCTTCCACGCTGCGGTCCACAAAGCCAAGGTCCTGCGGAATGGGCGTGTTGAAGATGATGCGGCCCACGGTGGTGTCCACCAGCTTCGAGCGCTGTGTGCCGTTCACGTCCAGCGTGCGGCGCACTTTGATGGGCGCCTGCAGGGTGATCACACCCTCCTGATAGGCCATGATGGCTTCGTTCTCGTCGCGGAACACTTTGCCCTGGCCCTTGTCGCCCTCGTTCACCATGGTGAGGTAATAGCTGCCCAGCACCATGTCCTGCGTGGGCACCGTAACAGGCTTGCCGTCGGCGGGCTTCAAAAGGTTGCCCGAAGCCAGCATCAGCATGCGCGCTTCGCGCTGTGCCTCCACGGAAAGGGGCACGTGCACGGCCATCTGGTCGCCGTCGAAGTCCGCGTTGAAGGCGGTGCACACCAGCGGGTGCAGCTTGATGGCGCGGCCTTCCACCAGCACCGGCTCAAAGGCCTGAATGCCAAGGCGGTGCAGCGTGGGCGCGCGGTTCAGCATCACGGGGTGGCCCTTGATGACGTATTCCAGCGAATCCCACACTTCGGTGCGCGTGCGCTCCACCATCTTGCGGGCAGATTTGATATTGTTGGCAATGCCTTTTTCCACAAGGTCCTTCATGACGAAGGGCTTGAACAGCTCCAGCGCCATCTCTTTGGGCAGGCCGCACTGATACATTTTCAGTTCCGGGCCCACCACAATTACGGAACGGCCGGAATAGTCAACACGCTTGCCCAGCAGGTTCTGGCGGAAGCGGCCCTGCTTGCCCTTCAGCATGTCCGAAAGGCTCTTCAACGGGCGGTTGTTCGGGCCCGTCACCGGGCGGCCGCGCCGGCCGTTATCGATCAGGGCGTCCACCGCCTCCTGCAGCATGCGCTTTTCGTTGCGCACGATGATGTCGGGCGCGCCCAGCTCCAACAGGCGCTTCAGGCGGTTGTTGCGGTTGATCACGCGGCGGTACAGATCGTTCAGATCGCTAGTGGCAAAGCGG
>CAMBHV010000231.1 GCA_945867255.1 uncultured Clostridia bacterium | reverse complement strand
AGCCCGTTTCACGGTCCTGCGTGTAGTTCCTTGTAAACTGACCTAAGCATAAGAATAAGCGCTGCGTTCTGCTTTGTGCAGGCGATTGTATTCCTTACTGTATGCCTTTCGTTTTTCGCGGTTCCTTTGGTAAAAGGCGCGCCCATAGGCACGTGTCTTTTCCGGGTGTGCAATGGCCCATTGACGTCGTTGGGCGGCTCGCTTTGCCTCATAGGCGGCTTTCTCTTCTGGCGTCTTTTCTTTTCGCATGGTTCTTTTCCTTTCTGTGCAGTTGAATTTTGTGCGTTTGTTGCGCACCTCTGCTGTTTTATGGTAAGGCAAAAAAGAGAGGCTGTGTGGAAAGTTTAAAAAAACACAAAAAAACACAGCGGCGCAAAGCTTATGCTTTGCGCCGCTGTACTTCGGGCGATATAGGTTAGTTCACAAAAGAAAAGATGGTTACCCCTGATAGGGAGGGCACTGATATCGGGCTTTGCCTTGTGTGCGCTTTCCGTATTCAATGGCACCGGTTGGGCATCCGCACAGGCACGCCATGCAGTGTGTGCATTGGTTTGACCATACAGGCCTTCCGTTCGTCAAAGAGATGTTACCCAGCGGGCATACTTCCTGACATTTTCCGCAGCTTACACAGGCGTCAGTAGAGAAAAACCGAGATGGTTTGATGAAAAAGCGATACATGCCCTCATTGACAGGCCCGGATTTCAGTTTGTCCAGAGCCCCGGGACGCTTTGCAGGAAAAGGCTGGCCGGCCAGTATTTTTTCAACAGCCATTTCCAGGTTTGGGCGTGCTGCCTCGATTTTTTGTTTCACTTCCTCCGGTTTCGGAGAAGGGAACATGACAAGATAATTGTCCGGCATGATGACAGAGAGCAGGCCCTGATCGCAAAGCCCCTTTTCCCGGCACGCTTGTGCCAATTGCTCGTGCGCATTTCCGGTTTCACCACCACAGGTGAGTATAAAATATGCGAGACGATTTCCGCAAAACATAGTGTCATGCAGAAACTGAACAAATATGCGTGGGGCCTGCCAGGCGTATGTGGGCGCTACAAACACCCAAGGCGTTTCAGAATGCAAATCTGTTTTTGCACCCTGCCGTATCATGGGAAATGCGTCCACACAGGCATCTTGCAGCTTGTCTGCCAAAAATTGCGCACAGTACCGGCTGTTTCCTGTGCCTGTAAAATAGATGATCATATAAGTTCTCCTTGCTTGGCTCTCATAAAAACAGAATAAAAAATAATAAATATATCATATCACGCAAAAGCCCCGGAGAAAAGCATGTGTTTTCGGTAAAATCCGCACACAAGAAACCCGGGCTTACAAAAAGCCCGGGCAGATCATTTCTTAGAAAACAATTATGCTTCAGTGGGAGGAACGTCAATTTCCATATCACTGAGGGGGTAGGTGACGCATGGATGAATAAACCCAAACTTCCGGTCAGCTTCCCGGCGCCCGTCACGCCCCTCTGCCACTTGAAATTCACCACTCAGCCATTTGCTGTGGCAATACCCACATCCGCCTGCACGGCATTTGTTGGGCGCAGGAATGGCGGCGCGTTCCATGGCAACAAGCAGGGTTTCATTTTCACGGGCGGGAATGGTATATACATCGCTACGCACGTGTACGGTAAGCTGAAAAGTGCGCGGAGAATCCAACTGCAGATCCTGACAGCAAGTTGCATCTTTGTGCACGGCTTTTACCGGCAACAAATAAGGCGCAAGCTCTTTATTAACAAACTCGTACATGGCCTTTGGCCCGCACAGGAAAAAGCTTACATTTCGAATGTCCACATATTTTTCCATGAGTGCCGCTGTAATGAACCCGTGTTCATAACCTGTTTTTTGCTCGTCGCTGAGCACGTATACAACGCGAAGCCCGTGCTGTGCCAGCGCGTCCAGTTCTGGCCGGAAGGCAATATGCGCCTCGTCGCGCGCGCCATAAAACAGCGTTATCTGATAAGGTTCGTCGCCCTCCTGCATGCTTTTGGCCATGGAAAGGAACGGTGTAATACCGCTGCCGCCGGCAATGCATACGATATGGCTTTTGTCGCGCAGCGTTTCATAATGAAACTCACCGGAAGGCTCTGTCATAGTAAACTGCTCGCCCGGTTGAGCCTCATTTACCAGATAGTTTGAGAAGAACCCGGCCGCCACAACGCCCAGCACCAGTTTATTGGCAAGAGCATCGCGTGGGCTGGATACAATCGAATACGGCCGGCTGACAAGGCTTCCGTTCACATTATGCTGGATGGACACATACTGGCCGGCACGGAAAAAAGGAAATGCATCGCCGTCAACCCGGCAGAATGTGAGTTCGACCATGTCGGGGGTGAGCTGCCTTTTAGCTGTAAGCTTTACCTGCATAACACCCGGATGAAGTTGCCGGGCCAGCACATTGGTGCGGTATTCTTTGGGAAGAGGGGCGGCAGATCCCTTTGCAAGCGCAGCCTGCCGGTTAGGAACCAGCTTTTTAAAACGAAGCATGTCCATGAAGCCGAACATTTGTTTTTTGAAATTCATATCACCGGGCCTCCTTTTTCAAATCGCCTACTGTCTGGCGGCCGGATAAATCTCCGGAAACATATGCACTGGAATATCCGCTGGAGCGCATGGCGTATCCACCTGCAAACCGCAGCCCGGGAAACAGTGCGGCGTCTTCCCGCATCATCATCATGCGAGGCATCAGGCTGTCCCAGCCCGCAGCCTCATATCCGTAAATCACGCCCTGCGGGTGGCCACAATAACGAGCATATGTGGTGGGGGAAGCGATGGCAATTTCTTCGATCGCATCACGAATCTGGCAACCCGTTTCGCGCTCAAACACACGGATCATATCATCGGCCACTTTATCTTTTGCTTTGAAATATTCGGTCTGTGGCACGTTGCCCCAGTCATCTGACATGAACATAGTAGTGAAATACATCATGCAAGTGCCCTCGGGAGAACAGGCCGGG
>CAMBHV010000230.1 GCA_945867255.1 uncultured Clostridia bacterium | reverse complement strand
CAATGGGTTTCAGGCTTTTTACCACCAGTTTTAGCGGAATATGCGCTACCCGGTACAGCAAAACCAAAAACGCCACGGAAAGCGCCAGCCCCAGTGCGTTCGAGCCCATAAACAGCACCACAATATAGGCGATGCTAAGCAAAATCTTTGCGCGCGGGTCCATTTGATGCAGGGCTGAATGGCCCGGAAAATGCTGGCCAATTGTAATATCCCTCAACATGTGCCCGTGCCCCCTTTCGCAAGGGCCTCACGCACGATATTCGCAGCATAGGGCACCGTATACACATCTGCCGGTACAGCAAGGCCCCATTCGCGCAAGCGTAAAAACACCTTTGTCACTTCAGGCACCGAAAGGCCCAGCTGCAACAGTTCTTGTGCACGGGCAAATACGGCGCTGGTGGTGTCATACATGGCAATATGTCCTGCGTTCAGCACCAGCACTTTGTCGGCATACTTGGCAATGTCCTCCATGGAATGGCTTACCAAAACCACTGTGGTACCTGTCTCTTTATGGAAGCGTTTCACCTGGCTCAAAATAGTGTCCCTGCCCTCTGGGTCCAGTCCGGCGGCAGGCTCGTCCAACACAAGCAGCTTCGGCTCCATGGCCAAGACACCTGCGATGGCGGCACGGCGTTTTTGCCCGCCGGAAAGTTCAAACGGGCTTTTAGAAAGCACCGCAGCATCCAGGCCACAGAACTTTGCCGCACGCAGCACACGCCGGTTTACTTCCTCTTCCGACAAGCCCATATTCACGGGCCCGAAGGCGATGTCCTTATACACGGTCTCTTCAAACAGTTGATATTCCGGATATTGAAACACAAGGCCCACCATAAAACGAAACCGGCGAATCTCTTTCGGGTTTTCCCAAATATCTTCACCGCCGATATATATCTTTCCTTTCGAAGGACGGTTGATACCATTAAAGTGCCCAATCAGGGTGGATTTTCCGCATCCGGTGGAACCAATAACACCTACAAAACTTCCCTCTTCAATGGAAAAACTAATATCATCCAGCGCCACTGTGGCATCCGGCATTCCTTCACCATAGATATAGCTCAGGTGTTCCACGCGAACGATGTCACTCATGTGCCGGTGCCTCCTTCCCCGTAAGCAGGCGGTACAACGCCGCAGCGCACTCATCCACCCCAATGATATCATCTGGAATATCCAGTCCTTCGCGCGCCAGCATCTGGCACAATTCCGCCGGCTGCGGCACATCCAGGTGAAGCGCATGCAACTCGTCTGCCCTGGTGAAAACTTCACGCGGAGTGCCGTCCATTACAATGTGCCCTGCACTCATGACCACGACACGGTCTGCCATGGCAGCCTCTTCCATATAGTGTGTGATCTGAACCACGGTAATGCCCTGCTGCCGGTTTAGCCGGTGCACCGTTTGCATCACCTGTTGGCGGCCGATGGGGTCCAGCATAGCGGTTGCTTCGTCCAAAATCAGGCAATCCGGCTGCATGGCAAGCACCCCTGCAATAGCCACACGCTGCTTTTGCCCGCCGGAAAGCTTGTGAGGTGCTTTGTCTCGATACGCGTAAATGCCCGCAAGACGCATGGCTTCGTCCACGCGGCGGCGCATTTCCCCAGGCTCCACGCCAAGGTTTTCCGCGGCAAAGGCCACATCTTCCTCTACCACAGTGGCCACGATCTGATTATCGGGGTTCTGAAATACCATGCCCACCTTCTGGCGAAGCGCAAGCAGATTTTCTTCCTGTGATGTTGGCATTCCCTCTACCAGTACGCTGCCGCTTTCCGGCAGCAAAATGGCATTAAAGTGCTTTGCAAGGGTAGATTTTCCGCACCCATTCGCCCCCAGTATGGCTACATATTCCCCTTTTTCTACACTGAGGCTGATATTGTCCAGCGCGGGTTTTGCCCCTTCATCATATCGAAATGTAACGCCCTGCGCACAGAGCATCGGCTGTGTACACTGCATAGATAACTTCCCATCCCGTGCGGCCTTACCGCATTTTCTTTTCTCACACACGCTCTGCCAGCCACCAGGCCGTAGCTCCACAGGGCACTACTCCGCCCGTAGCAGTCACCGGCAAACCTATCTCATCACATTCGGTGCGCCCGCCAAAGCGGCGTGCCACCCGTTCGCGAAGGATATACTCCATTACGCTGGGCGCAACACCGGTTGTATAGCTGTTTACCGCTACAAATAATGGGTTTTCGCTCAGCACACCTGCGCAAGCGGCAATCAGTTCATCAATGGCGTCTTCCAGTTTCCATATTTCTCCTCCCGGCCCGCGTCCATAACTGGGAGGGTCCATAATAATAGCATCATAACGCGTGCCACGCCGTTGCTCCCGCGCCACAAATTTGGCGCAATCGTCCACAATCCAGCGTATGGGCCTGTCTGACAGGCCGCTTTCAGATGCGTTTTCACGGGCCCAGGCCACCATGCCCTTGCTGGCATCCACATGGCACACTCTGGCGCCCGCCGCAGCGCAGGCAAGCGTGGCGCCGCCTGTGTAGCCAAACAGATTCAGCACGTTCACTTCGCGATTTTCTGCACCGATCAATGCCCAATAACGCGCCCAGTTCACCGCCTGCTCCGGGAATACACCCGTGTGTTTGAAGCCGGTGGGCGACACCACCAAGCGAAGATCTTCGCAATGTATCACCCATTTTTCCGGCATTTTCCGGCGGTATTCCCATTTTCCGCCGCCCGTAGCAGCACGATGGTATACGGCATTTGCCTTTTCCCACAGCGGGCTGCGCTGCGGTGTTTTCCAAAGCACCTGAGGGTCCGGCCGCACAAGCAGTGTCTGCCCCCACCGTTCCAGGCGGTTGCCCGATGTAGCGTCTATCAGTTCATAGTCTTCCCACTGTGTTGCAGCACGCAAAGCGTTCCCCTCCGAAAAAATTCAGTATTCGTATAGTATATCGTCTTAAATATGAACATTTCTATACAACATAAGTTTCATAACAATCAAAAGCCATCCAGCGCCTGCTGGCCGCTTTC
>CAMBHV010000229.1 GCA_945867255.1 uncultured Clostridia bacterium | reverse complement strand
TGGGTTCTGGTGATTTTCCGTCTGGGTTGCGCCATCCCTGTTCCGTTTGTGAACACGGCGCTGCTTCAGACGGTGGCCTCCAGCTCCGGCAATCTGATCGGATACATCAACATGCTCAGCGGCGGCGCATTCAGCCGCGCGATGCTGTTTGCACTGGGCGTTTCGCCTTATATTAACAGCTCTATCATTATCCAGCTTCTGACGGTTGTTATCCCCGCGCTGGAACGCCTTTCGAAAGAAGGCGAAGATGGCCGCAAGAAGCTGCAGCGCATCACGCGCTATGTGGGCGCAGGTATTGCGCTGGCTCTGTCGATTGCTTACTACTTCCTGCTTCGCAACTGGGGCGTTCTGGTGTATACCGAAGGCGCATCTGCCGTGTTCAGTGCGGTGGTCATGATCTTTGCCTTCACCGCCGGCTCCATGTTTGTGCAGTGGATGGGTGAACAGATCGATGTGAAGGGTATCGGCAACGGTATCTCTATCTTGATCTTTGCTGGCATCATCTCCAGCTGGAGCAGCCTGTTTACCAGCGTGCAGTACTATTTTGGCCTTGCCATGGACGGCGAGACGAAATATTTTATCTTCATGCCGCTGATTTTGGTGCTTGCGCTGGTGGTGCTTGTGCTGATCGTGATTCTGAACGCTGCCGAGCGCCGTATTCCGGTGCAGTATGCAAAGCGTGTGGTGGGCCGTAAAATGTACGGAGGCCAGAACAGCCACATCCCCATTAAAGTGAACATGAGCGGCGTTTTGCCCATCATCTTTGCTTCGACGCTGGCGATGATCCCCACCACGATTGCGCAGTTTTTCCCGAACCTGTATGATGCCTCCGTGCATCCGGTTTGGAGCGCGATCCTGAACGCATTCAGCCCCTCCAGCTGGGCATATGCGGTGATTTATTTTGTACTTATCATCGCATTTAACTATTTCTATGTGGCCATTCAGTACAACCCTGTGGAGATTGCAAACAATCTCCGCAACAACAGTGGCACCATTCCGGGTTACCGCCCGGGTAAGCCCACCAGTGATTTTATCACCAAGGTGCTTGGCAAGATCACATTTATCGGTGCGCTGTTCTTGGGCGTTGTGGCAATTTTCCCGATCGCACTTACCGCGATCACAGGCATGAATATCGCGCTCGGCGGCACCAGCTTGCTGATCGTGGTGGGCGTGGCGTTGGATACTTCGCGCAGCCTGGAAAGCTACATGCTGATGCGTCATCACAAGGGCTTCTTGGAATAAGCTCTGCGACAATTTGATTACGTTAGGGGGATAAGGCAATGAAATTGATCCTTTTGGGCGCGCCCGGCGCGGGCAAAGGCACACAGGCAGAGATTATCTGCGATAAGCTGAACATCCCTGCCATCAGCACAGGCAATATCCTTCGTGAAGCGATGAAAAACGGTACGGAGATGGGCCTGAAGGCAAAAGCCTTCATCGAGTCCGGTGCGCTCGTCCCCGATGACGTGATCATCAGTATTATTAAAGAGCGTCTGGCGCAGCCTGACTGCACCGGCGGCTTCATCCTTGACGGTGTGCCCCGCACGGTGGCACAGGCTGAGGCTCTGGAGCAGATGGGTGTGGAGATTGACAAAGTCGTAGACCTTGAAGTGGCCGACGATACTATCATCAAGCGCCTGTCTGGCCGGCGCGTGTGTGCTGCGTGCGGCGCAAGTTACCATACTATTTACAAACCCAGCAAAAAGCCCGATGTGTGCGACCGCTGCACGGGCCCGCTGATTGTCCGTAAGGACGATGAACCTGCCACGATCTTGGAACGCCTGAAGGTGTATCATGAACTGACTGAGCCGCTGGTGGAATTTTATCGCCAGCGCGGCAAGTTGGTCGTGGTGGAAGGACAGGATGGCGTGGAAGAAACCACAAAACTCCTGCTTGAGAAGCTGGGGGTATAAGCCGTGATTCAGATAAAAACGGCAAAAGAGATCGAGGCTATGCGCCTGGCGTGCGAAATCTCGGCTGGTGCCCTTCGGGCGGCCGGTGAGGCTGTGCGTCCGGGCGTATCCACGGCTCAGATCGACAAGATCGTGTATGACTATATCGTCCAGCACGGTGCGAAGCCCAATTTTAAAGGGCTGTATGGATTTCCGGGTTCGGCCTGCATCTCGGTGAATGACACCGTGATCCACGGCCTGCCCTCCAAGCACATCGTGCTGAAGGAAGGCGATATCGTCAGCGTCGACACAGGCGCCGCAGTCGGCGGCTGGAATGGTGACAATGCCGCTACGTTTGCGTGCGGCAACGTGGCCGAAAATGCGCGGCACATCATGGATGTCACAAAAGAAGCCCTGGCAAGGGGCATCGCGGCTGCACAACCGGGAAACCGGGTGGGTGACATCGGGGCCGCCGTCCAGCAGTATGTGGAGGCAAACGGCCTTAGCGTTGTGCGAACCTTTGTGGGGCACGGCGTGGGCAGAAAGCTGCACGAAGACCCGGAAGTGCCGAACTTTGGCACAGCGGGCCACGGGCCGCGCCTTGTGGCCGGAATGGTGATCGCCATCGAGCCGATGGTGAATGAGGGCACGCATGTAGTAAAGGAACAGCCCGACGGCTGGACCATTAAAACTGCAGACGGAAAGCTCTCGGCCCATTTCGAACACACTATCGCCATTACGTCGAAAGGCCCGGTCATTCTCACGCAGGAGTGAGACGAACCGGAACAAACGCGGCGCTTTGCGCCAACACTGAAGGAGGCTGTGAAAGCTTTGTCCAAAGAAGACGTCATTGAAGTGGAAGGCACTGTTGTCGAGGCAATGCCGAACGCCATGTTCCGCGTGGAGATCCAGGGCGGCCATCAGTTGCTGGCACATATCTCCGGCAAGTTGCGCATGAATTTCATTCGCATTTTGCCCGGCGATAAGGTCACGCTGGAGATGAGCCCTTACGATCTGACAAAAGGGCGCATCACATGGCGCTCGAAGTAAGCTTGTAAGGAGGTACCGATTATGAAAGTGAAACCTTCCGTGAAACCTATTTGTGA
>CAMBHV010000228.1 GCA_945867255.1 uncultured Clostridia bacterium | reverse complement strand
TATGGGAAATATGCATGCGCATTGAAAAAAGCGGGCGTTTCAGGTATAATAAAATATCATTATATGCCCGCGAGGCGGCGAAGGGAGCAGGCGCATGTTGAAAAAGGCAAAGGTAAGCGCCAGTATCGTCACATACGGCGGGTATGACGAGGCCGTGCAGGCAGCCCGCAGCCTGCAAAAGCATACACAGTCTGTGGAACTTTCTCTGTATTTGGTGGATAACGCCTCGCCAGATGGCACTGGCCATAAGTTGGAGCAAACACAGTGGGGCCCCGGCGTCCAGGTGCTGTGTTTGCCGCACAATGTGGGGTTCGGGGCCGGGCATAACGCGGTGCTTTCCCGGCTTGACAGTGTGTACCACGCGGTGGTAAACCCGGATATCACGCTAGATGAAGACGCCATCGGCAAGTTGTGCGCTTTTTTGGATGCGCACCCTGATGTGGTCATGGCGACGCCTCAGCTTTTGTTCCCGAACGGCACACCGCAGTATACGGCAAAGCGTGCCCCGGGCTTTCTTTCTCTTCTGGCACGTCAGGTGCCGCTGAAGTGTTTGAAAAAAACGGAAGAACATTATCTGATGTTGGATGAAGACCTTACTGTTGCCCGGGAAATAGACTTTTGTACGGGATGCTTCTTTGTGATACGCACCGAGGCATTTCGGCAGATGGGCGGTTTTGATGAAGGTTATTTCATGTATGTGGAAGATGCGGATCTTACGCGCAAGGCGCAAAGCTATGGTAAAGTGTATTTTACGCCCTGCACGCATGTGTATCACGCATGGCATCGTAGCCCAAATAAGAGTCTGAAACCTTTTTTGATGCAGATATCCTCCATGTTGCGTTATTGGCGCAAATGGGGGTTCCGTTTGCGCTGACAGGCGTATTTCGTTGTAAGTGTGTGGGCGGTACTTAGCCCGTTTCGAATATTTTCCATTTAAGAAAGGGAGAACCGCAATGAAAGGTATTATTCTTGCCGGCGGTGCCGGCACGCGGCTTTATCCGCTTACCATGGTCACTTCAAAGCAACTGCTTCCGGTGTATGACAAGCCGATGATTTATTATCCATTGTCTACATTGATGCTGGCCGGCATTCAGGATATCCTGATCATCTCCACTCCGGAGGATACACCTCGCTTTGAGCATCTTCTGGGAGATGGCAGCCAGTACGGCGTACATTTTTCCTACAAGGTGCAGCCTTCGCCGGATGGCCTGGCGCAGGCATTTATCTTAGGGGAGGAGTTTATCGGGGATGATGCATGCGCCATGATTCTGGGCGACAACATTTTTTATGGCAACGGCTTTTCCCGTATTTTGAAAAATGCCGTAAAAAATGCGCAGGAAAATGCGCGTGCCACGGTGTTTGGCTATTATGTGAACGACCCCGAGCGCTTTGGTATTGTAGAGTTTGATGAAACAGGTAAAGTGGTAAGCGTGGAAGAAAAACCAGCACATCCGAAATCGAACTATGCCATTACCGGGTTGTATTTTTATGATAATCGCGTGGCCAGTCTGGCCAAACAGGTAAAGCCTTCTGCACGTGGTGAGTTGGAAATCACCACATTGAACGAAATGTACTTACAGGAGGGGAAGCTGGACGTGCAGCTTCTCGGCCGGGGATTTGCCTGGCTGGATACCGGCACGATGGACAGCCTTGTGGATGCTGCCGATTTTGTGCGCATGGTGGAAAAACGGCAGGGCATCAAAATATCTGCCCCGGAAGAGATCGCCTATAAAAACGGATGGATCACAAAGGAAAAATTGCTGGAAAGTGCGCAGCGCTATGGGAAAAGCCCGTATGGTATGCATTTGAAACAGGTGGCGGAAAATAAGATTCGCTACTGAGACGAAAGAGAGGCACATGAATGAAAGTTTTGATCACCGGTGCCAATGGCCAGCTTGGAACAGAGCTGCGTCGTTGCTTTGCCCGTGGCCGCACCGAACTTGGCCCCCTGCCAGAGAAACTTCTGCATGCCAGCGTGGTGGAAACAGACGTCAATGTGCCGGGCATGGAAACATTGGATATCACGGACCGGCATGCGGTGGCGGCTTTTGTGCGCCGTCATGCGCCGGATGTGATCGTGTCCTGCGCGGCGTATACCAATGTGGACGGATGTGAAGCGCACCCGGACGATGCCTTCCGCGTGAATGCGCTGGGTGCGCGCAACCTGGCCATGGCGGCCGAAGAGGTAGGCGCCAAGCTGGTGCATGTTTCTACGGACTATGTGTTTTCGGGCCAGGGCAGCGAGCCTATTTGCGAATGCGAGACGCCGGCACCAAAGTCCATGTACGGAAAAACAAAGCTGTTGGGTGAAGAGTATGTGCGGCAGTTTTGCACGCGCTGGTTTATTGTGCGTACGGCATGGCTGTATGGTTATGTGGGAAAAAACTTTGTGAAGACCATGGTGAATGCAGGCAGAAAGAATCCGGGCCTCACCGTGGTGAACGATCAACTTGGCAATCCAACCAATGCGGCAGATCTTGCGCACCATATTCTGAAGCTTTGTGTAACGAAAGAATATGGGGTGTATCATTGCACGGGCGAAGGGGTTTGCTCGTGGTATGAGTTTACAAAAGAGATTGTGCGGCTGGCAGGGCTGGAAGTTTCGGTTGCGCCATGTACCAGTGCTGAATACAAGGCGGCGCATCCGGCATCTGCCGACAGGCCTGCATGGAGCGCACTGGACAACCGTATGCTGCGCTGCACCGTGGGCAACGAGATGAGGCCGTGGCAACAGGCCTTAGCCTGCTTTTTTGAGAACTGGAACGGCGAATGATGCCTGAAACGGCGAGTAAAAACGGCGGATGAGCCCGCCGCAGAAAAAGGAGCAACAACGTTGAAAAAATATCTGATCACCGGGTGCGCAGGGTTTATTGGGTCGAACTTTGTGTACTATATGTTGAAAAAATATGATGATATTCTGCTTGTGAACCTGGACAAGCTGACCTATGCCGGAAACCTGGAGAACCTGAAGGGCGTTGAGGGCGATGCCCGCCATGTGTTTGTTCAGGGCG
>CAMBHV010000227.1 GCA_945867255.1 uncultured Clostridia bacterium | reverse complement strand
CCGAGAGCATCGACCGCTTCCTGACCATGGTGGATGATCCGTACAACTGCCTGACGCTGTGCTCCGGCAGCCTGAACGCCAACCCCAACAACAACGTGGCCGCCATCGTGCGCAAGCACAGCGACCGCATCCCGTTTGCTCATATCCGCAACATCCATCACTTCCCCAACGGCGATTTCAGCGAGGCCGCCCACCGCGATTGCTGCGGTGAGACCGGCATCATCGACATCCTGCGCGCCTACCATGAGGGCGGCCATGACCTGGTCATCCGCCCCGACCACGGCCGTCAGCTGTGGGAGGAAGGCCCCGGCAACTGCCGCCCCGGCTACGGCAAGTATGACCGTGCCCTGGGTATCCAGTATATGCTGGGCGTCTGGGATCTCCTCGACCGCCTGGATGAGGAAAAGGCCGCTAAGGCCTGATGTGAGGGTCTGTTCTTTTCTTGCCTCGGGTACAGCGGTGCCGGTCCCCGGCACTGCCCTGCTCTGCTGCCGGGCTGCATCTGCTGCGTCATTCGGGCTTGCCATACATACAGTATGGCGGCGCCCTCATTCCTTGCAGCTGCGCCCGGCAGCGAGCATGTCCGCACCGTTGCCCGGCCCGCTGCACCCGGAAAAGAACCAAAAGAACTCTAATTAAAAATTCCCCGCAGGGTATTACCCTGCGGGGAATTTTTGTTTGGAATTTCTTCGGTTCCTTCTTTGCAAAGAAGGAACACAGTCCAGCCCCCGCACCATGGCGGGGGCTGGGCCATTATAGGAAAATCACACAGAGAGTTGGTCTTTGACGTATGGTGAAGCCCCCAAGTAGGGGGCTCTTTATTCAGTTTACTTTACATAAGTACCCTGTTTTCTGGTAGTATTAACTTAGACTATCAACTTTCCATTCTTCGTCGATTAAAGAAAGGAGCATCTCCCCAGTAAAAGTTTTGCCCGTTTCCCCTTCCGGGCCAGCCTCTACCTGATACTGAAAATAACACTCTTGCTCGGTTTCCGTGTATGCGGGCGTCAGTTCCACTGTTTCAACCTGCACTTCGGTATCCGGCCACGCATTGATGACCCGGGAAATCAAACGATTTTCCATGATACATGCAACGGCTTCTTCCGTCACGCAATCTCCAACCTTGGTACGAATGTATTCTTTAAGAGAATCTTCACCTTCCTGCATTGCGGCATCCAGGTGTGCACCGTCCTCTTGCGTACTTCTGTACAAACATTGCAGAACCTTTTCGGCGGTTTCTTCCGCTGTAGCCGGTTCGGTGGTTTTCGCAGCACTACAGCCAGACAAAAGCAAGATACCTGCCATTAGCAACAGGGCGGAAATTCTCTTAATCATGCAGTACTCCTTCTTTCACAAACACTCTTTTAATAAGGTGAATAACGGAATGTCACGCCATCCAGTTTATTTGAAGTTGTATAATATATATGGGAACTGTCATTTACTAAAACATTCAGATGTGTTCCCGTAGGGGCATCAGCTTGCCAGTACGAGTAATATCCCCAAGTCCCTGCGAAGATTCCGGCTCGTTTTGCGTTGTCAAAACCAGGTAACAGCGAGTACATTGCCAGCATGTTCCCATTGGATAAACAACTTCATGGGTTGTTGAATTCTCCAGCTGACACCAACCATTCGATAACATGTCGTGCGTTGCATACTTGCCACACACAGGAACATAACGCGCATTTGGATTATATTCGTATTGTTCGCCACTTCCAGGAATAGTCACACCGAAAATTTTTTCCACATCAGCTTTTTCTGCAAACGCATTGAGTGTAAAAGCAGAAACGAGAGCGATGCAACAAAGAAATGCAATGATTTTTTTTATAAAATACGACTCCTCAATTTAATAAAGTAATAAAGCACAGTAGTGAAAATGATAAATAAAGTTCTGCATCGGAATCACCGGGCCTTTCTTTCCAGGGCTTTACCTCTTATCTAGAGAATAACAAAAGCATTTGTATTTGTCAATAAAAACTATTGACAAATACAAATAACTTGTTATAGTGATAGTAAACAAAACGTTGGACAGAACTATCTATGAAACCAGAAAAAAAGACAAAAAACGATCCCGCCCAGGGTATGCGGGATGCCATGAATAAGGCCACCACCGAGATGTTGGTCTTGTTTATGCTGCGCCAAAATCCCATGTACACCTACCAGATGGCCCAGGAGGTGGACCGCCTGACCCAAGGCGTACTGGCCTACAACACCATGTATCTGGCGGTGTACCGCCTGCAGGAGGGCGGGTATATCCAGGAGACGGAAAAGCGCATCGAGGATGGCCGGGCGCGCATTTATCTGGGTATCACCCCCGCCGGGCAGGCGTACTATGAACAGCTGCGCGCCGAATACGGCATTTTTACCGCGGCGCTGGAGGGGTTGATGGCCCGGGACGGTGCCCTGTACCCGGAGGGAACGGAAGATGTTTGAAAAAGAACTGCAAACCTATTTGAAAGCCGCCGCACCCGCCCTGCCCTGTGCCGAAGCGCGGGCCGCCTTTGCGGCCTATGTGCGCGGCGCGGCACAGGATGTGTGCGGCGCAGACCCAGAGGTCGATTTTACCACTGTGGCGGCCCAACTGGGGGCCGACCCGGAACAAGCCGCCCGGGATTTTGTGCAAAGCCAATCCCCGGAAACGCTGGCCCGGTGGCAGGCCGCCGCCCGCCGCCGCAAAGTCCGCCTGCGGCTGACTGTGGGCCTGACGATAGGGGTGCTGGCGGTGCTGGTCGCCTTTTTTGTGGTAACCAAAGGCGTATTGCTTGTGAATACCGAAACAACCATCATCAACTGGGGCGATACGGATATGACACAGGAAGAACTGGACCAAATCACCCAACAGCTTGTAGAACAAAGCATAAAGGAGCATGAGAACGATGGTACAAACTAAAAAACATGCAAAAAAACTGATTTCTTTCGTATTGGTTTCCTTGTTCGTGTTTCTTTTCTCATTTTCCTGTTTTGCGCAGGAAAACACGCGCATTATCAACACCTATACAGAAGATTTGGGCAACGGCATCA
>CAMBHV010000226.1 GCA_945867255.1 uncultured Clostridia bacterium | reverse complement strand
TCACCTGAGCACGAATCGCCACCGCACCCAACTCTTTCAAGACAGAAACGCGCTTGTTGCCCTCCTGGACATAACACCGGGACATAAATTCAAAAGCCTGCACCGGCTCACGGATGCCTTCTTCCTGCTGGGCACGGCACAAATCTATCCACTTACGGGCAAATTCTGTCTTTTCTTCCAGCAAAGGCATAAAGTTTGCCGCAAACGCAGTTTTCCTTCCGTCTGTTTTCGTGCCTGCAATCAGTTCAACCGGAATCTCTTTCGCCCCAAGAAACTGGGTGGTCTCGACGCAGTTGTTTTCCAAGATCTCGTCCAGCACCTGCAAGTACGGATATTCGCCTTGAGCCGTACGCGCTCGAAAACATTTCTGCGCCATTCGCCTTGCTTTACGATACTCTTCCTCCCAAATCATTACGCCGCGCTCCTTTCCACCCGTTCAGGCACACTGCTGCACCAAAGTGGCACCTAACTGTGCCATGGACCACACGGCACATATACCACTTGTCGCGTAAAAGGCGTAAAAAAATCGTTTGTCCGACGCACCGGCCAGCACTCTCCACAGCAGCAACGTACATCCAAGTACCGTCATCAGAAAGAAAAAGCCTGTGCGCTGGCCCGACACCATCACCGTAGGGGAAAAGCCAAGCATCGCATACGAGGCGAACCCTGCACATAGTAACACCATGGCTCCGAATGCAGTGCGCGTATGACCCAATGCAAGGTATACATTCAAAACACACGCCGACAGCACAGCACACAACAGTAAAAATGCCAGCCAGTACTTTGGTGAATACACGGTAAGCAGATTTAAATATCCGTCTTTTGTAAATACGTTGGCAAAGAAGGACAAACTTGGCACTAGTTTGAACGTTAGCGGGCCACCCACACCCAGCACCGCCACCATTATTACCGGAAATGCACCGAACAGGCGCACATACCATGCGCTATATCGCGCGGCTACTGCCAGGGCCAATGCCACACAAAATACAAAGAACAGGATATTCTCCTGATATAACACATGATACATGGCGTTGGAAATGCCCAGTTCTGCATTTTGCCAGATGGTTCGCATGCCAAAATCGGTAAACCACGACGTCGTCTCCCCAGCCAGGCGGGCTGCCGATCCCGGACAGGTCATGGCATATAATCCGTTCGCAATACACACGGCAAGTTGTGCCCACACCACCCAATGTATCCGGCGGCGTGCAGCCGCATGCCACATTAAGACACCAATCAAACAGCCGGTATATACCACCAGCATCTGTTCCATATTAGCTGCATACAACACCAGTATCACACTGGCTACACACCAACCGGCATGCGGCTTGTTACCGCGCGCCAATGTCACCAGCGGTTGGGCCCCTGTCAGCGCTGCCGCCAAAGGCCAGATGAACACCAGCGTGGTGCACATCCACCCGGCAGAGGAAAGAGCTGTCCAGTCATAGCATAAAAAGCAAAGCACAACCGCCAAGGCGCCCCATCCGCTTTTTTCCAAACCAGCAATGCGTGCTGCCAGAACAGCACATATTGTAACCAGCATAGCATCCGCTATACGCCACACCACTGCTGGAAGCGCCGCCACCGTACAAAGCACCGCCTCCACTAAGCTTCGTGCAGACCATGTTGCATAGTGTTCTGTTAAAAACTCCCACAGGCTCATACGGTTCAGCATATCACGATACATCAGATCATCACCAAGTTCCACCGGCATGATCAAATGTAGCATCAGCATGAAAAGAAATAAAAAGCCAAACACTCTTACCGGCCTGGCCTGCAGGGACCGCACTACAGTTTTCATGCATTCACCTGCACTTTCTTTCCCGTGTCTGCCAAGATATTGTGTCCATCTGTACGATATGCAATGTACACACTGTATTCCCCTGCCGGCAAAATCTTCTGGTACACTTTGGATGTAAAACCGCCCAGCTGGCCAATAGCCAAGCTTCCGCCCGCCACATAGGCTTCCTCACTAAGTACCATTTTGGTAGGCAGGCGCAACCCTTTTTCGCCCTGACCAGGGTACAAAACGATGAACGTATCGATTTTTTCGAAGCGTTCCCCTTCCACGCAGGCGTAGCCATCCACGGTAAGCATCCCATTTTCTTGTGTAATTTCCGCCTTCATGCGAAAGGTATCCGGTGTTGGCTCGGTATAATCATCCATATACACCGTTTTAGGCAACACCAAAGCTTTTGCCGTCATGCCGCTTACAAGTGCAATCACCATTACCGCAGCACAAAAAAGGGCCACAAACACACGTTTCTCTGCTTTAGGCAGCGGCATAACTGTCCTCCCATTTTTCTTGAAAGGCCGCCGCGGGCATTATATATAGCCCGCGGCGGCCCGTCTTCATTCAACTATTCAGTTCAGGCTTGAGGTTGGGCCGGCGGATTAAAGATGGCGTCCATCTCTGCCTGAAACCCTTCATTTGTGGTTTGAAAATTTCTGGAAATGCGGTTATCTACCGTATGACGTGCCAGATACTCTACCCACACCCGATATGCATTCTGGTCCCGCATATGTAACCCGTCACCGCCTGCATATGCGGCATCCAGATAATCCGCATTATCCGCCAGCGGCTCATGTGTATCGATATAATACATGCCACGGTCGGTTGCCATTTTTGCAAGTTCGTTATTCATGTTGGTGATCTGTTCACGCGAAAGCATCACATGACTCTGGCTGTATTCCTCTGTTACCGGTGTAAGGCCCTGAATATAAACCGGGATTCCCATGGAAGTAAAGCGCTCGGCCAGCATGTCCATAAACCTTCCATAATATGTAAGGTAGGCATCCCCGTTTTCCGCGTGCACCAACGTGTTAGCACCAAGAAGCACATACACGCTGTCCGGCTGCTGCGCACTGATGGCATCCCACACTGCAGGGAACGACAGGTTGAGCCCCTTGCTGCTCACGGCGCCATTTTCCGCAAACACCTTTGGCGAAGCACCTAAAAAGCCATATACCGTAGCAATACCCTGAAGCGGCTTGTATTCTCCAAAGCCTTCTGTCAGCGAATCTC
>CAMBHV010000225.1 GCA_945867255.1 uncultured Clostridia bacterium | reverse complement strand
TTTCCATGCTGGTACCGTACCGCAAGGCGGGAAAATGGGCGCCGTATCTTATATTTTCTCTGACAGATGAGACGTTCAGTGTGAATGTGGCAGCCAAAGTGCCGCCAAGTTCGGATGAAACGGCCTTTTACGTGGCTACCAGTATGATGAATCATGCATACTGGGTAGGTGCCACCGCACTTGGAGCGGTATTGGGCGGTGTGCTGACACTGGAAGTGAAGGGTATTGAATTTGTAATGACGGCTTTGTTCGTCACCATTTTTACCGACCAGTGGTTACATGCAAAACAGCATGGCCCGGCGCTTGCCGGCCTTGTTGGCGCTGCAGTGTGCCTATCTGTGTTTGGTGCAGAAAACTTCATGCTGCCCGCCATGGCTCTGATTACAGGTGTTTTGCTTGTATGGCGTGGCGTGTGCAGCGGCAAAAAGGGGGATGCAGCATGACAACGATACAATGTCTGATTGTGGCTGCATCCATTATGCTGGGCACTTTGGCCACCCGTTTTGCTCCGTTTGTGCTGTTGCCGAAAAACAGGCCTGTGCCAAAGCTGGTGGAATATCTGGGAGGCACATTGCCTTATGCAGCTATGGGACTTTTGGTAATATATTGCCTGAAAGATGTGGCATGGCTTTCCGGTGCGCACGGCATGCCGGAGCTTATTTCCATCGCGCTTACGGCCGGGCTGCATATATGGCGGCGTAATACGCTGCTCAGCATTGCGGCGGGCACCATATGTTATATGGTGCTGGTACAGGTGATATTTGTGTAGTGGGGGTTTTGAACAGTCTGTTATTTTTGTAGTATGTGAGACGGTTTTCTCGTTGTAAAAGGTAAGAAAGGCATCATGCCGGCAACACGCATCGACATATTGCGTGCTGAAAAAAGCTGATAGAATGGCCGAGAAAAAGGTTGCCCGGGGCAGGCGTGCCTGCCTGAAAGAGGTTTTGCGGTTGCGGGGCATCTTCGGCAGTGGTTTGTGGTGAAGGAGGAAATTCAACATGGCAGTATGCGTGTTGATTCCGGCATACGAGCCGGAAGAAAGCTTTGTACAATATGCCGCGCTGTGCGCACAGCGCGGCCCGCTTGTTGTAGTAGACGATGGAAGCGGGCCGAAATATTCCTATATTTTTGAACAAATCGCGGCGGTGCCGGGATGCACGGTGCTGCACCACCATCAGAATAAGGGAAAAGGTGCTGCGTTGAAGACGGGGTTTGCCCATATCCTGAATCAGATGCCGGACTGTGACGGTGTGGTGACGGCAGACTGTGACGGCCAGCATGCATTGGACGATGTACAGCGCCTGTGTGAAGCCGTGCAGCAGCGCCCTGATGCGCTCAGCCTGGGTTGCCGGCATTTTGGCCCGGAAACACCCCGCCGAAGCATGGCGGGAAACCGCGCCACCAGCATGGCCATGCGCCTGTTGTATGGAATTCAGCTGGAAGATACGCAGACAGGCCTGCGTGGTATTCCGAGAGATCTTCTGGAAGAAGTGGCGGCGTTGCCCGGCCAACGTTACGAATATGAGCTGGAGATGCTTTTATGGGCGAAACACAGGCACGTGTTTATGAATGTGCTGACGATTCAAACACGTTATTTTGACAATAATCAGGGCAGCCATTACAACACGGTGAGGGATAGCCTTCGCATCTGCGTCCCACTTTTGAGAGGCCTTGGGCAGTATATGGCCGCGGGCGCGGCAAGCGCTGTGGTAGACGTGGTAGCATATGCCATCCTGGTAAGCGTTGTGTTCACCGGGTTAAGTCTGGTGGACAGGCTTCTGTTTTCCGCCGTGCTGGCGCGCATCCTGTCATCTCTGTTCAATTATTTGTGCAACCGCCGTCTGCCACAAATGCAGCGCAAGGCATTTTGGCCAACAGCAGGCAGATATTATATTTTGTGGACTTTCCAGCTTGCCGGCAGTGTGTTGGGCACATGGGCACTGTGCGAGATATTTCAAGCGAACGAACTTGTGGCAAAATACGTGGTGGATATCCTGCTCAGCGTGCTGAGCTATCAGGTGCAATTGCGTTGGGTGTTTGGTGAAAAGGAGGAGAAGGCAGATGTATAGCCGTGCAGTGCGCGTGCTGCGTGTGCTGTTTCGCTTGGAAGGTTGGCATGCACAGGGGACACCGGCCAGTGCACCAGCGGTGTATGTGGTGCATCACCAGAACATGGCAGGGCCCATTCGGGCTGTGGCACATCTTCCGTTGGAGGCCCATGTCTGGGCTTTGGCACCCTTTTGTGATGCAAAGGCGTGCTTTCATCAATACTATGGATACACATTCACAAAGCGTTTTGGTATGCCGAAGCCTTTGGCATTTATCTGTGCAAAACTTGTATCCGGCGCGGTAAGCGGTATTGTTCGCGGATGCGGTGGAATTCCGGTATATCGTGGCAGCAAAGATATTGTGAAAACAATGCACCTTTCCCAACAGGCATTGGAAAAAGGCGAAAACATTCTTCTTTGCCCGGATGTGGACTATTCCAGCAGCGAAGCTGAGATTGGCGCTGTATATGAGGGATTTCTTCACTTGGAAAAGACATATTTTCGTGCAACGGGTGCCCATTTGGCATTTGTGCCGGTGGGCTTGTATGCACCCACCAAAACCGTGCGCATCGGCCGGCCGGTTCTTTTTGAAGATGGTGTTTCATTTGCGCGTCAAAAAGGCCAGGTTGCCCTTCGCTTACGGCGGGCTATTACAGCCTTGTGTACAGAACCGCAGTTTCCGCCGGAGAAGGAACAGAGTGCTTGCAATTTGCAATAAAATGTGATATTTTTTGATAAGAAATACTGATAATAAAGCCACATGAAAGGACGGATAGAAATGGATTTGAAGGCATTTTATTCATTGAGTTGTGGGCTATACCTTATCAGTGCGGCTCAGGGTGAAGCTGCGTATGGTTGTGTGGTGAACACAGTCACGCAGGTAACGGCTACGCCTGCCAAGCTGATGGTAGCCATCAACAAGGAGAATGCCACCACGGCTGCCGTGCTGGAAAGTGGATATTTTGAGGTTGCGGTTTTGTGCG
>CAMBHV010000224.1 GCA_945867255.1 uncultured Clostridia bacterium | reverse complement strand
CCACCGGTACGGCGTCCCGCTTCTGGTGGATAATGCGCATGGCGCCTATCTTCACTTTTTGCCACACCCGGTGCACCCGCTGGACCTTGGGGCGGATTTTTGCTGTGATTCTGCTCATAAAACACTGCCGGTGCTGACAGGCGGGGCCTATTTTCACCTGGCTGCCTGTCAAAGCGGCATTGGGGATGTCGCCGTCAGGCAGGCCCTGGCCATGTTTGGCTCCACAAGCCCTTCTTATCTGATTTTGCAGTCGCTGGACCTGTGCAATGCCAGCCTGGCGGGGGAGTTTCCGGCAAGGCTGGCGCAGACGGTGGAAAGGGTGGATGCGCTGAAGGAAAGGCTGCGGCACAAAGGCTGGCGCGTGGAGCAAAGCGAGCCGCTGAAAATCGTGGTGCGCACGGATGCCGGCCAGGGCACCGGCAGGCAGCTTGCATGTGAGCTGCGCCGGCATGGGGCAGAATGCGAATATGCCGATGCGGAGCATCTGGTGTTGATGGCTTCTCCTTATAATAAAGAGCAGGATTTCGTGCGTGTGGAACAGGCCTTTTCCCGGGCGCCTTCGGCTGGGGGCGCGCGTGTTTCGTGTGGGATGTTGCCGCCGCAGCGCGCCATGTCTATCCGGCAGGCCATGTTTTCGCCCTGGGAAGAGATCGAAGTCGAAAAGGCGGAAGGGCGTGTTTGCGCGGCCCCGACAGTGTCGTGCCCGCCGGCCGTGCCGGTGGTGGTAAGCGGCGAGGTGATCCGGGCGGATGCCATTCGCGTGATGCATCACTACGGTGTGCGCACGGTTTGCGTGGTTCAATAGGCATTTTGGCAACATAAAGGAAAGGCGGCGTGCCGATATGGAGGGTGGAAAACGCGTGCTGCGTGTGCTGGCTGTGTTTGTGCTGGCAAACATCGAACTGTTTCGCCTGATGTGCCCGGTTCCCGGCGCAGTGTACTGGCTGGCAGTGGTGTGCCTGGGCACATGCTATGTGGCTTTGCACATTCGCCCGCGCCGCGCAAAAGGTGCGTCGCAGCGTTTGCGCATCATGATAGGCGGGTATGAGCTGCTGGTGGTGTCGTTTTGGCTGATGCTGGCACAGGTGGTGTTTTACATTGTGCTTGCCTGCACCGGCGCGCCGGCCATACCCGTTTCTTATTCCGCGCCGCGCTGGCTGTATCTTGCGGTGAACCTGGCGGTGTTTCTGCTTTTGGTGGGCGCGCTGTTTTTCAACGGGTTTGTGCGCGTGGCGCTTACTTCGCAGCATCTGCGGCTTTTGTGGCGCGCGCTTTTGCTGCTTGCGTGGTGGGTGCCGGTGTTCCATATCTGGCTGTTCTGGCATGTGCTGCGCACCGTGCGCCGGGAATATTATTCCGAAACCGCGCGGCTGGCGCTGGAAGCTGCCCACACCGAAAATGAAGACTGCAAAACGAAGTATCCCATTGTGCTGGTGCACGGCATCTTTTTTCGAGACTGGCAACTGCTGGGCTACTGGGGGCGCATTCCGGCGGCGCTGATACGCTGCGGTGCCAAGGTGTATTACGGCGGCCAGCAGTCGGCGCTTCCGGTGGCGCAAAGCGGGCAGGAACTTGCGCAGCGCCTTCAGGATGTGCTGCGTGAAACAGGCGCGGAAAAGCTGAATATCATTGCGCATTCCAAAGGCGGGCTGGACAGCCGCTGGGCCATCTCCCGGCTTGGGCTTGCTCCGCATGTGGCCTCGCTCACCACCATCAATACGCCGCACCGTGGCTGCGTGTTTGCACAGGTGTTGCTGCATGCATTGCCCCAGCGTATGGTGGCCTGGGTAGAGGCGAAGTATAACCGCCTGTTTCACATATTGGGCGATGCTTCTCCCGATTTTCTGGGCGGCGTGAAGGATCTGACAGCCGACGCATGCCTCGCTTTCAACCAGGCTGTTCCGGATGCACCGGGCGTGCTGTATCAAAGTGTGATGAGCACCATGCCTTCGCCCTTCAGCGCGCCATTTCCGCTGAATGCCACCTGGCTGCTTGTGCGCCGGTACGACAAAGAGGAAAACGATGGCCTTGTGGCGCGCAGCAGCGCGGAATGGGGGCATTTTCTGGGCAATGTCACGGCTCCCGGGCGGCGCGGCGTTTCGCATGGCGATATGGTGGATCTGCTGCGGGAAGACGTGCCTGGCTTTGACGTGCGCGGATTTTATATCGACCTTGTGAAGGGCCTGAAGGCACGCGGGCTGTAACCGGGCAAAAACGGCCCTGCCATGCGAAAACTTTGCCTTTCTGCAGTTGACGAAACGCACAAGGGGCAATATAATAAGTGCAACGAAGAAGACCGCCTCGGGCAGGTGTGCCTTGGGTCGGCCTTCTTTTTTCATTTTGAAGCGGGCGCTGCCCGCAGGTTTCAAACAGAGAGGGGAATGGGATATGCTGGAGATCCGAATCGAAAAAACGCAGGCGCCAAAGCCGATGCCCGCACAGGATGCGCTGGGCTTTGGAAATTACTTTACCGACCACATGTTCGTGATGGATTATACGCAGGCGAAAGGCTGGCACAACGCGCGCATCGAGCCGTTTCATGACATTTCGCTCAGCCCGGCTGCCATGGTGCTGCATTATGCGCAGGAGAGCTTTGAAGGCATGAAGGCTTACCGCGCGGCAGATGGCCGTGTGTTGTTGTTCCGCCCGGAAGAAAATGCCCGCCGCTTTGCCAGCACCAATGCACGTATGTGCATCCCGCAGATCCCGGAGGACGATTTTGTTCAGGCCGTGAAGGCACTGGTGGCGCTGGACGCAAAATGGGTGCCGTCTGCGCCCAACACCAGCCTGTATCTGCGCCCGTTTGCCATTGCCACCGAGGCGCACCTTGGCGTGAAGCCCAGCGACAGCTATCAGTTCTTCATCATTGCCTCACCCTCGGGTGCCTATTATGAAAGCGGCCTTGCGCCTGTTACCATCTATGTGGAGGATGAATATGTGCGTGCCGCGCCGGGCCTTACAGGCTTTGTGAAATGCGGCGGCAACTATGCGGCCAGCCTGGCAGGCCAGCAGAAGGCGCACGATAAGGGCTG
>CAMBHV010000223.1 GCA_945867255.1 uncultured Clostridia bacterium | reverse complement strand
AGCATTACCAGCGCAACACCGTTCTTGGGGTCAAACATATTGTAGCAAGCAATGCTTGTGGCTATCCATTTACCACAAACTGCTTGGAGAAGTCTGCTTGAAGGTTGATGTGCGGAAGAACAAGGACGCCGCTCGACTGCATGAGATGCTCTGTTCCTGGCAGCAGGCCGCTGCCATGCTGGAGGCGGGCGAAATCTCCAAAGAGGATTACGACAAGTGGCGCTACCATTACCCGGAGTTTGACAAAGCCCAGAACTATGTGAAGGTGCCATCAGAAAAGTTGAGCAATCTACTGACAGAGGCATTACTCAATGATGGAGGTCAAGAATGACTTTTTTTGAAATTTTTGTTTCTGTAATTGCAAGTACTGGTGGTTTAGGTGCTATTCTTTGGATTTCTATAAAATCTGTCAGCAAATATTTAGTTGAAGATCTTAACAAAAAGTATCAATTACAACTCGATAAGCAGCTAGAAGAATATAAGCAAACTTTGGATATTGAGAAATCGGTTCATAATTCAATGCTTTCTAACAAGGTATACATTACCAAGTCCAAGTTTGACGTTGAGCTTGCTGTCTACAGGGATCTTTCTAGGCTTTTCATGGTAATGACTAAGAGTTGTAGTTTTCTATTTACCGAAGACAATTATTATTACGACGGGAAACGTTCTCAGGAATTCTGGGTAAAAAAGAGTTTGGATGCTATCCGCGCTGTTGATGAAGCGCAAAATATCCTATATCAAAATGCTGCATTCATACCAGAATCGCTCTATCTTCAATATGAACAAGTCTTACAAAAATGTCAGGATATCGTTTTGGCCTTGGAGCCATTAGCTCATAATGCCTTTGGTTCAACAGAAGCTGAAGAACAAAAGAAGTATGTTGATCTGCAAAAATTATGTGCAAAAGATATTCTTGAGGATTATGATCGGTTGTGTAAACAATTGAGAGATTATCTGAATCGATTAGATGTTTTATAAATAAAAAGTGTTGCCAAATCGTTGCCACGGAGGGCCTTAACCCCTCAAAAACCTAGTAACTACGGGCTTTTCCAGGCCTCTGAAATCATTCCACATTAGTAACAATTATTCTTCGTCATACGAACTTGGCTTTAAAAGGTTCCCCCGTCATCCAATTCAACTACTTACCCGGTGCGATGGTTCGCAAGTAGGATTTTCACCGTACACACCGCCCTTGTGTATTTAGTATGTCGATTGACAATCACGATACGGTTAATCATTTTTCTACTTGTTTCGGTTTGGAACCATAAGAGAGGAAGCAAAATCATTCGGCGTACAGCTTGTAACGAATGGTCCGGCGTGTCCGTTCTTAACTCAATTTATCATTCATAGCACCTTTTATGTGCCCTTTCAGCAATCTAGGCGTGGTTAGCAGTTACCATTCATAAGCAGCTTAATCAATCACAAATGGTTCCGTAACTACTTTCTACTCCAAGCCAAAATATCGTATTGCACATAACAAAACAGGCCCCGACTTTTGTCGGGGCCTGTAACCGTTCTTATTGGTCAGATAGAAATTGCACCTGCAATGTCCAGAAGAGAGGTATCAATTGTTTTATACATGGAAAGCGCTACAGAAATATCATAATCCACAATGGATTCTGCCCTGGTGGCAACTACGCGGTTGTAGATACCCTTGTTGAGAAGTTCTACAGCGTGGTAACCCATACGGCTTGCCGTAACGCGATCACGCAAAGACGGGCTGCCGCCGCGCTGCACATGGCCCAGAACTGTGGCACGAGAATCGATGCCCGTACGGCTTTGAATCTCATTGGCAATGTCATGTGCGTGGCCTACGCCTTCTGCCACGATAATGATGAAGTGACGTTTCCCCGTTTTTTGTGTGGCTTTCATACGGGCAATTACATCACGATCCAGGTCATAAGGCACTTCCGGAATCAATGTCACCAATGCACCGCAAGCGATACCCGTGTTGATGGCAATATAACCCGCGTTACTCCCCATCACTTCCACCACACTGCAGCGGTCATGGCTTTGCGTCGTATCACGCAGCTTATCGATCATTTCCACAGCCGTATTCATAGCCGTGTCATACCCAATGGTATAGTCACTGCAGGCAATGTCGTTATCAATCGTACCAGGGATGCCGATACAGGGAATGCCCTGTGCAGCCATGTCCTTGCATCCACGGAAAGAACCGTCACCACCGATCACCACAAGTGCGTCGATGCCAGCATCACGACAGGCCTGCGCGGCTCTCTGCTGACCTTCCAGTGTTTTGAATTCCAAGCAGCGCGCAGTATACAAAATAGTACCACCACGATGAATAATTTCCGAAACGCTGCGCACGTTCATGTCAACAATGTCATTCGTAAGCAAGCCGTTGTAACCATGCCGCACGCCTTTCACCTGATAGCCGCGCGTAATGGCAGAACGTACAACTGCACGAATAGCGGCGTTCATACCGGGCGCATCGCCACCGCTGGTCAATACACCGATGGTTTTGATCTTATCGTTCATTGCAGTTACTTCCCCTTTCCTTTCCTGTCCGTAACCCAATTATAAACATTTGTTGCATGAAATTCAACTGCTTTTTGTGAAAAAATTAGCGAAGCTTTACGTTTTCTTCTCCCAGGATCCTGCTTAATTCTTGGATAAGCAAATCGTGTTTTACGCACCATAATCGCCTTGGAGCAAGCACTGTTTTCCCACTATCGGAAAAATGCATATACACGGGAAAATCTCCTTCGAATATTTCCAGAAGATTTTCCACTTCGCAGAAGATATTATCATGCATGGACGGAAGTTTCAGCCAAAGCCCTTCTTTTGTACTTTTGATGCTTTCAGAAACTTTCCTTCTTCCATCCTTTCCGTATTCGTCCACAAGGGAAATGTGGTCTGCTAACAGTTTACTGCCCTCATCTTCCTTATAGGAAATACGCCCTCGAATAACCACCGCTGCATTTTCACGCACATTCCCGGCGCAAGCCTGCAATGTTTTAGGGAATACCAAAACTTCCATCGTACCGGTCAAATCTTCTACCGTAAGGAAAGCC
>CAMBHV010000222.1 GCA_945867255.1 uncultured Clostridia bacterium | reverse complement strand
ATGGAAGAAGCCGCACAGGTGATTGCAGCGCCATTCTGGAGCACCATATCTTCCATGCCGGAAAAGCAACGCCTCGCATGCACCTGCCTGCGTCATATGTTTTCCGGTTTTCTTGTTACGGGGCCGTTTTCTATCTTGGTGGGATTCGAGGGCGGGATGATGGCTTTGAACGACCGCCAGAAGCTGCGCATTATGGTGGTGGCCCAGAAAGATGAAATGTTTTACGCAGCCAGCGAGGAAGCTGCCATTCGTGCGGTGGAGCCCAATTTGGATTCTCTGTGGGCACCGCGGGGTGGCCAGGCGGTGCTTGTGCATTTGAACCAGGGGGTGCAGCCATGAAAGAAAGGCTTATTTATCCGCGCTTTTCTGTGCTTCGCAGCCAGGCCTGCGTGAAATGCGGCATCTGTGTAGAGCAGTGTGCTCACGGCGTGCATCAAAAACAGGAAAACACAGGGAATCTCACACTGGATGAGGCAAAGTGCGTGAACTGCCAGCGGTGCGTTGCTTATTGCCCGGTGGGGGCTTTGCAGGTATTTCCCAGCAGAAATGCTTTTTCATCCGGTCCGGTGTGGCACCAGCACGTGTTGGAAGAAATTTACCGCCAGGCAAACACGGGCGGTGTGCTGCTCAGCGCCATGGGAAGCCCAAAAGATATGCCGGTGTATTGGGATAAACTGGTGCTGAATGCTTCCCAGGTAACGAACCCTTCCATAGACCCGCTGAGGGAACCAATGGAGACAGCAGTGTATCTTGGCAAACGCCCGGCGCAGGTGAAACGAACATCGTCCGGCGCGCTGGACATCACACTGCCGCCGCACCTGGAGGCTGCCACCCCCATCCTGTTTGCCGCCATGAGCTATGGCGCTGTCAGCTATCATGTACACGCGGCGCTTGCTTTGGCTGCACAGCAGCTTGGCACCTACTACAATACGGGGGAAGGCGGGCTCCACGAAAATTTGTATCCTTATGGGGCCAATACGATCGTGCAGGTGGCTTCCGGCCGTTTTGGGGTACATAAGGCATATCTGCAGGCGGGTGCCGCCATTGAGATAAAAATTGGTCAAGGCGCAAAACCGGGCATCGGCGGGCATTTGCCGGGCACCAAAATTATGGGCGATGTGGCCAAAACGCGTATGGTGCCGCCTGGGGTAGATGCCATCAGCCCGGCGCCGCATCATGATATCTATTCCATCGAAGATCTGCGCCAACTGATCGACTCTTTGAAAGAGGCCACGGCGTATGAAAAGCCGGTGATCGTAAAAGTTGCTGCGGTTCACAACATTGCGGCCATTGCCTCCGGCGTGGCGCGCAGCGGGGCAGACATCATTGAGATAGACGGGTTTTCCGGCGGTACGGGTGCCGCACCCGCGCGCATCCGTGACAACGTGGGCATCCCCATTGAACTGGCTCTGGCCGCAGTAGACAGCCGCCTGCGGGAAGAATGCATCCGGGATGAAGTAGGGGTAGTGGCTTCTGGCTCCATCCGGTCTTCGGCGGATGTGGTAAAGGCAATCGCACTGGGGGCGGATGCAGTTTCCATCGGAACAGCGGCATTATGTGCATTGGGGTGCCATTTGTGCCGCGCATGTCACACAGGGCGCTGTAGTTTGGGGATTGCAACGCAGGACCCGGAACTTACTCAACGGCTGGACCCGCAAATTGGGGCAAAGCGCCTTGTAAACTTGGTTACGGCCTGGACAAACGAGATCAAGGAAATGATGGGCGGTATGGGCATCAACTCTATTGAAGCGTTGCGTGGCAACCGCCTGGCCCTTCGTGGGGTGGGGCTGAATGCCAGGGAGTTGAGTGTGCTGGGTGTAAAACATGCCGGCGAAATATAAGGAGGCTTTTCTATGTTGACGGCAATTACAGGAATCAACTGGGGCGACGAGGGCAAAGGCCGCATGGTGGACCTTTTGAGCCGCGATTACGACATCGTTGTGCGTTCTCAGGGCGGGAACAATGCCGGGCATACCGTGGTGAATGAAAAGGGAAAATTCATTTTAAACCTGCTTCCGTCTGGTGTGCTGCGGGAAGACGTGGTCAATGTGATGGGCCCCGGTATGGTGGTGGATCTTGCGCACTTGTGCAAAGAACTGAAGCGGCTTTCAGATGCGGGCATCTGCCTTCCTCCGGACAGGTTAAAGCTGAGCGATAAGGCCGTGATCTGTATGCCATATCATGTGCAGCAGGATTGCCTGGAGGAAGAGCGTTTGGGTGATGCCAGATATGGTTCCACCCGCCGCGGGATCGCACCGGTGTATGGTGATAAGTACCTAAAAAAAGCGATCCGCATGGGGGAACTTCTGGAACCGGAAGCGCTGAAAGCTAGATTGCGCGATATCGTGGCATGGAAAAGCCTGACCTTTACCGGGGTATATGGCGCACAGCCGTTGCAATTTGAAGAAATGTGGGAATGGCTACAGCATTATGCACAGCAGGTCGTGCCGTATATTTGCGACACAAGTGAATTCCTGAGCATGGCAGCCGGGCAGGGGCGCAATATCCTGTTTGAGGCACAGCTAGGGGCTTTGCGTGATATCGACTACGGCATCTATCCGTATACATCTTCCTCTTCCACCATCAGTGCATATGCACCAATAGGGGCAGGGATTCCGGCAAAAAAGCTGAATATCTGTATCGGGGTAATGAAAGCGTATTCCACTTGCGTAGGGGAAGGCCCTTTTGTTTGTGAAATTCAAGGGCAAGAAGCACATGCGCTACGGGAAGCAGGGGGCGAATATGGGGCAGCCACAGGCCGTGCACGGCGGGTGGGCCCGTTTGACGCCGTGGCATCCCGTTATGGTGTACAGATCCAGGGCGCGAATGAGCTGGCACTCACCAAGCTGGATGTATTAAGCGGGTTTGAAACGCTTCGCATCTGCACACACTATGAAGTGGACGGTATATGTACCACGCATTTTCCCACAGGGGCGAAACTGTTGCGCGCAAAACCGGTGTACGAAACCGTTCCAGGCTGGAACTGCGATATTTCGAAATGCCGCACCTGGGGTCAGTTGCCCAGTGCAGCGCGTA
>CAMBHV010000221.1 GCA_945867255.1 uncultured Clostridia bacterium | reverse complement strand
CTGGCGCCATGTGTAAATGCCAACGCCCGCAGGCACCGCCAGAACCACCCGCGCCACGGCCGCCACGATCACCCGTTTGCGCAAACGGCGTTTCGGCTTTTGCGGCGCAGGCTGCGCCGCTTGTTCTTCCGCTTGCGCCACGGCGGGCGGCTGCCCCTGCGGGCGTTCTTCCTCCGGCGCCATTTTGGGCGCTGCGTCTGCCGCCGTGGCCGCTTCCTGCACCGCAACCGGCACAAAGGCATGTGGCTGCGCCGCAGCGGGTTCGGCCGTCTGCTTGTTCTCCTGCACTTTTTCAAGGCGCGCAGCCAGCGCAGCCAGCTCTGCCCCGAACTGGGCCAGGCTTTGCGTGCGCCGGCCCGCCTGCATCTGCATGGCGTTTTCAATAAAGAACCGCAGCGGGTTGCGCTCGCTCAGTATAAGCGGTGCCCCGTTCATCCGCGCGGGAACGTCCGGAGGCACTGCGCCCTCCGTAAGCGCATACAGCACGGCGCCGAAAAAGTATACACCGCCCGGCTCGGCCTGCACACCATAGTAGGTTTCCGGCGCTGTAAAGCCCGGCGCACGGAAATTTGCCCTGTTTTTCCTTTTCAGTTTCACACGCCGGCCGGAAACCCGCACACACTGAGGGGAACAGAACCCATATGCCTGTGCGCCTTTGGTCTGCACGGCGTCGGCCACGGCCCTGGCCGCCTCGGCCGGGGCCAGCCTGTGCCCCGCGCGCACGAACTGTTCCAGCGGCATACCTCTTTGCCTGATATCGGGCAGCCAGTGCCAGCCCTTTTTTCTGTAAAAATAAATGCCTGACGCCGCCCCTGCCGCGCACAGCACCAGCACAGCACCCCACACGGCAAAGCCCCGGCCCCACGCCGTTTTATACGGGATGCCGTTTGCCTCCAACACATTGATCAGCTCTGTGACGTGCACGGCCCCGTTGATATTCTGTACATTGCTTATCCCTATGGTGTTTATGCCCACAACGTGCCCGTGTTCGTCCACCATGGGGCCGCCGGAATTCCCGTGATTGATGGCGGCATTCGTCTGCACCACTTTTACAGGCTGTGAACCCGTGCCCACCGCATAGCTCGTTTGCACCGCGCTGACGATGCCGTCTGTCACCGTCATTTCATCCACACCGGCCACCGGCTGCCCGGCCAGCGTATCCGCCCCGTCGGGAAAGCCCAGCGTCCATATGGCAAGGCCCGTGTCAATGCCGCCTGTGCGCAGCGCAAGCCCGGGCACCTTCAAAGGTGCTTCTGTCTTCAGCACTGCAAGGTCCGCCCCCGGCGAGGTGGCCTTCACCACCGCACGCACCATTGCGTCGCGTGAGAGATAGACTGCAAATTCGTCACAGTCCTCCACCACATGGTAATTCGTTATCACATAGCATGAGTTGCGCTCCACCGTGAACCCGGTGCCGCTGAAAATACCTGCGTCACCCTTGGAAATGATGCGCACCGTGCTTTCCCGCGCGCTCAGCACGGCGCCTGGCACCGTTTGCGCGCCAAATACCGCACAGCACAGCAACCCCGCCAACGCCACTATGGCCGCCAGTTTTTGGAACATGCTCCGCATCGCAATTCCCCCATATCCAGAAGCTAATTTTATCATATCACATTTGCAGCAAACCCGGCACAGCCATTGTTTACAAAAAAAATCCATGCGTTTTGGCGCATTGCCGAAACGCATGGCAGCTTTTTATGTGAAGCATAATAGCTTCTTCCCAACCTATTTTCAAAGCCCGTGCGGTGCTTATTTTCGTACCCGGTTTTCTATATGGAAATCTCTTGACGGAGCCTGATCGCATTACCTTATCCATTTCTAATAGAAAGAGCATAGCTTTTATGCCGGCAACGAATCCAGTGTGTACCTGCATATCTTTTTCAGCAATCCTGTCTGCTATATCAAACGTCAAAAGGGCCCGATACCGGGCCCTTTTGATATTCAATTATATTGCCTTCAGCGCTCTTTGGCCGCGATCTCCGCCAAGATCTGTGCCTTGAACTCTTCCAGCGGCTTCACGCCGCCTTTTTCCTCTTTGCGGGCGCGCACGGACACCGTGCCGTCCTCCATCTCCTTGGCGCCCACCACCAGCATATAGGGCACTTTCTGAAGCTGAGCCTCACGAATCTTATAGCCCATTTTTTCATTGCGGCAATCGGCCGAAACGCGAACGCCCGCCGCCTCCAGCTTGGCAGCCACTTCGCGCGCATATTCCTGATGTGCCTCGGCAATGGGGATCACACGCACCTGCTCGGGGGCCAGCCATGTGGGGAATGCACCCGCAAAATGCTCGATCAGAATGCCGATAAAGCGCTCGATACTGCCGAATACCACGCGATGGATCATCACCGGGCGGTGTTTCTGGCCGTCTTCGCCAGTGTATTCCAGTTCAAAGCGCTCCGGCAGCTGCATGTCCAGCTGGATGGTGCCGCACTGCCAGGTGCGCCCAATAGCGTCCACCAGGTGGAAATCCAGCTTCGGGCCATAGAACGCGCCATCGCCTTCATTCACCGTATACTCACGGCCCAGTTCTTCCAACGCGCCGCGCAGCCCATCCGTGGCCTGCTGCCATGCAGCTTCGTCGCCCAGGTGATCTTCCGGCATGGTGGACAGTTCGATATGATATTCAAAACCGAACAGGCTGTACACCTGATCAATCAGCTTTACAACGCCCTTGATCTCATCCTTGATCTGATCCGGCGTCATAAAGATGTGCGCATCATCCTGCGTGAAACAGCGCACACGCATCAGCCCGTGCAGCGCACCGGACAGCTCGTGCCGGTGCACAAGGCCCAGTTCTCCCAGGCGCAGCGGCAGATCCCGGTAAGAGCGGGGCTTTGTCTGATACACCAGCATGCCACCCGGGCAGTTCATAGGCTTGATGGCAAAATCCGTGTCATCAATAACGGTGGTGTACATATTATTCTTGTAATGATCCCAGTGACCGCTTCGCTCCCACAAAGAACGGTTCAGCATCATCGGGGTGCTGATCTCCTGATAGCCAGCGGCACGATGGATAGCACGCCGATAATCGATCAGGGTGTTCGTCGGGAGCGTGCCGGGGGG
>CAMBHV010000220.1 GCA_945867255.1 uncultured Clostridia bacterium | reverse complement strand
TTCAAAGACTTTATGGCTTTTCAGCGCCGCGAAGTGGCCAAACTTGCCAAAGAAATGGTGGATATCACCCATGAGCTGGGCAAGGAGGCCATGATGTTCCTGGGCGATCACTGGATTGGCACAGAGCCCTTTATGGATGAATTCAAGACCATCGGCCTTGACGCTGTGGTGGGCAGCGTAGGAAATGGTGCTACATTGCGCCTGATCAGTGATATCCCGGGCGTAAAATACACGGAGGGGCGCTTTTTGCCCTACTTCTTCCCGGATACGTTCCACGAAGGTGGCGACCCGGTAAAAGAAGGTAAGGAAAACTGGGTCACAGCCCGGCGAGCCATCCTGCGCAAGCCGATTGACCGTATCGGATATGGCGGCTATCTGAAATTAGCGTTGCAGTTCCCGGAATTTATTGATTACATTAAATCTGTGTGTGATGAATTCCGCCTTCTGTACGAGAATATCCGTGGCACCACGCCTTACTGCATCAAAACCGTGGCGGTTCTGAACAGCTGGGGCCGTGCGCGCAGTTGGGGCTGTCATATGGTGCATCATGCACTGTATCAAAAGCAGAACTATTCGTATGCCGGCGTGATCGAGGCCCTGGCGGGTGCGCCGTTCGATGTGCGCTTTATCAGTTTTGATGACATAGAGCGTGATGCGCACGTGCTAGACGATGTGGACGTTCTGGTGAACGTAGGCGATGCCGATACCGCTCACACAGGTGGCGCCGTATGGGAAAACCCTGTTGTCACAGCGGCTGTGCGTGGCTTTGTGCATCGCGGTGGCGGCCTGATCGGTGTGGGAGAGCCCAGCGGCCATCAGTATCAGGGCCGTTTCTTCCAACTGGCCGGGGTACTTGGCGTAGAAAAGGAAACAGGCTTTACCCTTGGTTACGATAAATACAACTGGGACGAACATCCACAGCATTTTATTCTGGCGGATTGCACGAAGCCTGTGGATTTCGGCGAGGGTAAGAAAAGCATTTATGCGCTGGAAGGAACAGAGGTTTTGGTGCAGCGCGAAAAAGAGGTGCAGATGGCTGTACACGAATTTGGTGCGGGTCGTGCGGTATACCTCAGCGGGTTGCCTTACTCCTTTGAAAATAGTCGCATTTTGTACCGCAGCATTTTGTGGAGCACGCACGACGAAGAAAATCTGCATCGCTGGTTTTCCACGAACTTTAACGTGGAAGTGCATGCCTATGTGAAAAATGGCAAGTATTGTGTAGTGAACAATACCTATGAGCCGCAGCATACTACCGTGTACACAGGTGATGGCGCCAGTTTTGATCTGGATATGGCAGCAAATGAGATCCGTTGGTTTGAGATTGAATCATAACAAATTCTTTCCGGAACTCTGACAGGCATTTCTTTCAAGTGAAAAGGCCCCCGGCTTATTGAACCGGGGGCCTTTTTGTATGCTGACACAATATCGGTAAACTGTAAAGAGAAAAAGCAAATTTCGGATTGTTGCAATACTTTTTAGCAATATACACAAGGAAAGCTATAAAGTTTTGGCAGCTGCTTTGATGAAAATGTCTTGGTGACATCTTTCATAAAATAGAAAAATATGATAATATTTTTGTATAAGTTGCCACACGCAATGCGCGTGGACGAAAAGAGGGAATAGAGTATGAACTACGCGAATGATCACATCCGAAACGTCCTTGTAGCGGGCCATGGTGGCGCTGGTAAAACCAGCCTTGTAGAAGCCATGCTGTATCTTACCAAAGCTACGGACCGCCAGGGCCGCGTGGAAGACGGCAATACCGTGTGCGATTTTGATCCGGAGGAAACAAAACGCCATGTGTCTTTGTCGCTGGCAGTTGCACCTGTAGAGTATGCCAATGTAAAACTCAACCTCATTGATGTGCCGGGCCTGTTCGATTTTGAAGCCGGCCTGTACGAAGGCATGCCAGCCGCCGAAAGTGTTATGGTGGTAGTGTCTGCCCGCAGCGGCCTGTCCGTAGGTGCGCGCAAGGCGTATAAGCTGGCGCTGAAACACGGGAAGAGCCGCATGATTTTTGTAAACAAGATCAATGCAGAGCATGCAGATTTTTATAAGGTGTTTGAGCAGCTCAAAACAGAGCTTGGCCCCTCGGTGTGCCCGGTGGTGGTGCCTGTAGAACAGGCGGGTGGCCGTGTATATCTGAACCTCATCACCAAGAAGGCATATGCCTATACAAGCGGCGGTGTGCGTGAGGTGCCGGTGCCCAGCTATGGCCACCGTACCGAAGGCCTGCTGGAAGCCATGCGCGAAGCGGCGGCGGAAACAGACGAAGCCCTGATGGAAAAATTCTTCGAAGGCGAACCCTTTACCGAGGAAGAGCTGACAACGGCTATTCGCACCGGCACGAAGGAGGGCACGATCACACCGGTATTCTGCGGCGCAGCTACGGCACAGGAAGCAGTAGATCTTGCAATGTGGGGCCTGCAGAAGCTCATGCCCAGTGCGGCACGCGCTGGCGGCGCTACGGGCACAGATGCAACAGGCAACGAAGTGGCAGTTTCCTGCACGCCGGACGAACCCTTGTGTGCGTATGTGTTCAAAACAGTGGCAGACCCATTTGTGGGCAAAGTAAGCTATGTGAAAGTAATCAGCGGCACACTGCGGGCCGATACGCCTGTGGTGAATGCGCGCACGGGTGAACCCGAGCGCCTTGGCAAGCTGGTGTATGTGCGTGGGAAAAAGCAGACAGATGCAACCGAGATCGGCTGTGGCGACATCGGCGCTATCACCAAACTTCCCGCGGCTCAAACAGGGGACACGCTGTGTGCGCCTGGCCGTGTGGTGAACCTGCCGCGGCCTGTATTCCCGAATCCTACGTTGTCCATGGCCGTTAAAGTAAAACAAAAAGGCGATGAAAGCAAGATTTCCGGCGCATTGCAGCGCCTGATGGAGGAAGACCCCACCATCGGGTATGAAGTGAATGCCGAAACAGTGGAACAAATTCTTTCCGGTTTGGGTGAACAGCATCTGGATGTGGTGTGTGCAAAACTGAAGAATAAATTTGGCGTGGAGATTACGTTGGCAGACCCGCGCATCCCATACCGTGAATCCATTCGCAAAAAGTGCATA
>CAMBHV010000219.1 GCA_945867255.1 uncultured Clostridia bacterium | reverse complement strand
ATGAAGAAGCATGGAAAACCATCCCTTTTATATCATTTGTATTATATATCATAATACAAGGGAGGGATCTCGTCAATCCACAAAAAACAGGATGCCTGTAACAGGCATCCTGAAAAGGTGATCAATGTTTCATACTCCGATGTGGATTCAGCCGGGTTGCCAGCCTTTACATACATCTGCCCAGCGGCTGCCCGGGCAGAGCATGGCCAACTCTTGAGGAGAGAGGCATACTGCGCTGTTGTCACTGCCGGCAGCAGGGTAAATAGTAGAAAAACGGCGCAGAGATTCATCCAGTACGATCTGCACATCACTGGGTATGCAAAACGGGCATACCCCGCCGGGTATATGCCCCGTACGGGCCTGTACCTGATCAAATGGCAACATTTTTGCCTTTACACCGAATAGCGCGCGAAATTTGGCATTGTCTACTTTTGCATCACCGGCTGTAACGATCAGAACAAGGCCCTGAGGCAATATAAACGCCAATGTTTTGGCGATATGGGCTTCCTCGCAGCCCAAAGCAAGCGCAGCAAGCGTTACCGTGGCGCTGGAGGTACAAAACTCTTTTACCCGCCCGGAAAAGCCCCGGCTTTCCAGGTAGCTCTTTACGGCTTTTACAGACATGATACTTTCTCCTCAGATAATGTCTTGTGCCATTTTATTGCGCGGAGATGTCTTTTGATACAAACGCCATACAAGGATACTGATTGCCAGCACACACACATATGTCCAAACTTCGGCAGCCAACAGGCTGAACACGCCGCACTGGTACAAGGCAGCGCCCACATTTGCCAATGCATGCATCCCGATAGCCCCGGCCAGTACAGCCATAGGCAACCTGTGTGTCACCACCATCCATACCAGCATGGAAAGCGACAAATGAAGCCCCATGGCAGCCAGGCGTTCCAGCCCGGGCACCAGCAACAAAAGCGGCGTCAATCCTTGGCTAAGCAGTTGTGCTTCGATAGTGGTTGTCAGTTCTGTGCCAAACACGGCCTCCAGCGCCCCGGCACGCGCTACGATCAATACAAACAAACTGGACAAACAGGGGAGTCCCGCCAACAAGATAGCCTCTACGCCGCCGTGGCCAATTCCGTAGCCGATGCCCGTAATGGGAGAAGGAGATTTACGGCACAGAAAACGCAAGCCAATGTAACGGGCCGTCTCTTCAAACAGGCCTGCAGCCAGACATCCGTATGCTGTATATAAACCAGGGTGTTGCAGCAAAAGCGGAAATGCTGAAAACACGATGCTGTGCACAAGCTGTTCCAACACCAGGGCACTTACAATGAAACATATCGCACCTATCAGCCCTGCCAGAAGCCCACGATGTGTTTTCAGGCGCACACCTACCAACAGCGCAACAGGCACAAGGAGGCAAATAACAGCGGATATCAGGCAGGCAAGAATAAGCAAAATCCCAATCTGCATGGAACTCCCCCATTCTGGAAAGTATCTTCCCGTAGATAACGGAAAAAGCCAAATATTTCGATAATTATCGAAATATTTGGCTTATCATAGCACTTCTCTTGCACGATGTCAACGAAGAAGCGCCTGTTTACAATAAAAAATGCGGCGGAAGCGCCCCGCCGCAGGATATGAAAATCGAGTATACGGCTATCTGTACCTTCTGCGCAGAAAGCGAAATGCCGTTTCTACCAGGCCGCGCAGGTTCTCCCCGGCGATGATAGCCACAATGATGCCATCCCACAGATAGGAGCCGGGCACCTGCTTGATGCAGAGCGCAGCTTCCAGAACGATAAGGCCGAAATTCAGTGCCAGAAGTTCTGGCGAAAAATCTACCGCAATGAGTGTATGTGTATTATAGGCGCGGATAAGGAATACGACAAAATAGCTGACAAAGGTGGCAATTGCGGCGCCCTGTACCCCCCAAACAGGAATCAGTAACGCATTTAAGATCAGGTTCAGCACGGCTCCGACACCCATGGTGACAAGAGAAAGCCCGGAACGTTTTTCCACCATATAGATGCTGTTTAAAAAGTTATCAAAACTGGAAAAAATGGTGGCAAACGTCAAAACGGGAATAAAGATCCAGCCCAGATAATATTCACGGGCGACATAGATGCTCATAATGGGGCGGCACAGCCAAATGATGCCTGCGCCAGCCAGAAACATCAAGCCCTGATAAGCGGCAAACACCTTGCTGAAAAAATCTTCACGCCCGGCTTTTGTTCCATCTGTAAATGCAGACAGCTGCCAGGCTTCGGTGAACAGCGTGGCAACGACCGTGAGGAGCGTGGGCAATTGGTAACACGCGGCAAACAGGCCATTCCATTCGGCACCCAACATGGAAGTGATGAACAATTTATCGCTGGTATTGGTAATGGTCCAGAAAATGCTGGCGGAGATCAGTGGCACAGAATACATCAGCATTTTATGCCAAAGATTTGTGTTGATGCGCCCCAGTCCGACATAACGCCAGATGCGGCTGACAAGGAACAAAAATATGGCACTGCATGCATCCGAACAAATGAGCGCCAGGAGCCAGCCCTGTGCCCCCAACTTGATTACCGAAAGGAACAGGACGTTGAACAGGAGATTTGTAAAAGTACACAAAATGCCATCCAGTGCATACAACCGCACCAAATTGCGTGCACGCACAAACTGACAATTTAGCGTGCGAAGGCAACTGATCAGCACGAATAAAAGCAGCCACAGCCAGTTGCCCTTTACCATTTCGTTGATAAAAGGAATCAGATTCAGCACGGGCGCCAGGATACATAGCAGAAGAAAGCCTACAAAAATAGAGAGCAGCCCATTTGTATAAAGCTGGCGTTTATTTACGCCTTTCTCCAGCCCGAAACGAATAATGGCGTTTGCAATGCCCAGAGAAACAAGTGGAATGAAAAAATTGCCAATGGTGACAATAGCGTCCATGCCGCCGTAATCTGCAGTACCCATCACGCGGGTGCGGTAGGCTGTCAGAAAAAAGCTGAGAATTTTGGAGGAGAAGGTGCTGATGGCAAACAACAGCGTGTTCGACACAAGGCGCTTATATTTGTCCATGCGGCTGCCCCCTTGTCTGTTTTTTATAGGAAATTATACTAGCACATTGTGATTGGG
>CAMBHV010000218.1 GCA_945867255.1 uncultured Clostridia bacterium | reverse complement strand
ACGTTTGACCCTCCGCACAACGGCCATATGGCTTTGCTTTCCGCCTGCCTGGCTGCGGTAAAGCCGGATGTTGCCGTGGTGATGCCTGCGGGTACGCCGCCGCATAAAAGGCAGAGCACTACACCTGGGCACCTGCGTGCGGAAATGTGTGAATGTTTTACGCAGCTTGCACCTTGTGTGCAGGTAAGCCGGTGGGAGCAGGCCCAGACAGGAAAGAACTACACGGTGGATACACTTGGTATGCTGCATGCCAGATATCCATCTGCCAGGCTGTATCTGTGCCTGGGCAGTGACATGCTGCTTTCTTTTTGCAGCTGGCGGCGCTGGCGCGACATTTTAAAGCTTTCGGCGCTGGTGGTGCACAGCCGGGAAAACGGTGATGAGCCGGCGCTTGCGGCCATGGCCGCAGCACAGAAAAAATAAGGCGCAGAGGTTGTGTTTGCACCGGGCCGCGTGTTGCAGATCTCCAGCACGCAGGTTCGCAGCCAGGTTGCACAGGGTGCGCCCATTTCTCATCTGGTGCCCGTTGCGGTGCAGCAGGTGATTGCCCGTGAAGGGCTGTATCGGCAGAGTTTTCAAAAGGAGGAGACCGCTCTTTGATCAGTAAAAAAGAAGCGGCGCGCCTTGCCAAGCGCACGTTGAGCACGCGGCGCTATGAGCATACGCGTAACGTGGAAAAACTGGCGGTGCGCCTTGCCAAACAGAATGGCGTAGATGAGGAAAAGGCGGCGCTTGCCGCCCTTTTGCATGACATTGCCAAGGAGCTGCCCAAGGACAGAATGTTGCAGATTATCACGGAAAATGATATAATAGCCCAAGGTGCGGCACGGCGCCTGCCGCCTGTATGGCATGGCGCGGCTGCTGCAGTCCTTGCAAAAACAGAATATGGCGTGGATGACGAGGAGATTCTTTCTGCCATCCGTTGCCATACCACCGGAAAACCTCATATGTCGAAGCTGGATAAGGTTTTATACCTTGCGGATATGGCGAGTTACGAGCGCACTTATCCCGAGGCCTCCACGCTGCGGGAACATGCTTTGCAAAACCTGGATAAAACCATGGTAGAGGCGTTGGGCATGTCCATCAGCTGGTTGAAAGAAACCGGAAAACCTGTGGATGAACTTTCCCTGCAGGCCTATGCGCAGCTTCGCGCAGAGCTTTACGGAGGAACTGCAAGTGAAGTACAGGAACGATTCCCGCAAGATTGATATTTCCCGCGCACGCAGGCCTTCTGCATTTCCGGACAATTGTGTGGGCCATACAACCGATATATCGCCCGCCCATTCCGTTGTGCGCGCATCTAAGCCAAACCCCATTTCGGTGCACGGCGGCAGCCGTCGCCCGGCAGGCAGGCCAAGCAAAAAACGCAATAAAGGGAAAATTGCCCTGGCAAGCCTTGTTAGTATTCTGTGTGTGCTTGCTTTGGCTACGGGCGGGCTATATGTATACGCAAAAGTAATGCTGAATGGCGGCAATGCTGCCGTGCAAAATGCCAGTGGCGTCAATGAACTGGTGCCGCCTGAACTGCAGGAAGAGCAAATGAATATCCTTGTGCTTGGCCTTGACTACGATGACGAGCAGAATGCCAACGAAGCCGAGGAAGGCGTGGTGCGTTCGGAAGAAAACCCCATGGCGGATATGTTGCTGTATGTGCAGTATAATCAGAAGACACAGCAGATCCGCATGCTGCAGATTCCACGCGACATGTTTGTGGTGACAGACAGCGCGTACGATGCCTATACAGGGGGCACCGGCAAGATCAATGCCGTGTACGCCCATGGGCCGAATGAGAATAAAGTGCAGAATGTTGTGGATGTGCTCAACGATCAGCTGAAGCTGCCGGTAGACCATTACGTCACCATCGACATGCAGCACTTCAAGGAAATGTTTGATGCATTCGGCGGTGAGGAGTGGGCGCTGGAAGTGTATGTGCCCACAGAGCTGAATTATTATAAAGACGGTGTGCTGCAAAGCCATCTGGAGCCTGGATATCAGTATCTGAAAGCGGAAGAACTGGAGTTTTTCCTGCGCTGCCGTGAAGATAGTGTGAATACCCCGCGCGGTGATTACGACCGCCTGAATAATCAGCGCTATTTTTATTCGGCACTGTTCCGCTACATGCGCACCATGTCGGTAACAGAAATGATGCGCCTTGTACCTTGGGCACTGAATTATGTGGAGACCGACATGGACCCGGTGCAGTGTGTGGCATTGGCCCTGAGTGTGATGAATGTGCCGGACGAGAACATTGCCATCGGGCGCCTTCCCATGTATGGCGCACAAACCTATTATGGCGCGCATTTGGTGTCGGATGTGGCACCACAGCAAGCTGCCGACTTTTTGAACGAATATTTTCGCTCCGCCGATGCGCCTGTTCCGGCAGAACAGCTGAACCTTGCCTCCAATGGGGGTGAACAGGCATCGGGCGGTGTGGTGGTTGATGCCGAAATGAGCCACATGGGCAGTGACGGTACGGTGGAAGAAGGAGCGGGCCAGGCAGACGAGAGCGCTACTTCTTCATCCGGTGTGCCGGATAGCACCGGCTCAGCCCAGACGGGCAGTTAGCCCGCACAGATCTTATTTAAAAACTCGGAGGGAACGCCTTGAGAGACCAGCATAATAGCCGAAATATCGACGTTTCCCGCGCAGGCCGTGCCCGGCGCCCGGTTTCCGGTGCGCCAAGGCGCAGCGCATACGATGTGCAGAAAGATGTCCGGCGCCCGGTGGCAAGAAGCAGCCAGGGACAGGCGGCCAGACGGCCCGCAAACGCTGCGTCAGGCGCTCGCAGGCCTTATGATGTGCAACGGGATACTGCGTATGCCGGCGCGCGGCGCGCACCTTCGCGCACGCAAAGCCCTGTGCGAAGGCGAAAAAAGAAAAAATCCAGTACGGGCAAAAAGATTGCCATCGGGTTTGTGGCAGTGCTTTGTGTTATGGCTGTTGGCCTTGGCGCATTGTACTGGTATGTGGCAGATTCCCTCAGGCCGAAGACAAGCGGTTCTCTGACGCAGGAAATTGCTACTGCACCTGAATACAGTAAGGACCTTACCAGTATCCTTGTGCTGGGCATCGACTATGATGACAACCCGCAAGAACAGGCC
>CAMBHV010000217.1 GCA_945867255.1 uncultured Clostridia bacterium | reverse complement strand
GTGTCCAGTGAAACGCACGAACAGTCACTTCGTTTGGCCAAACTGCTGGCGGCGCACATGCAGGCTGCAGGTGCTTCGCTGCGTGGCGAGGCGGGTGTGCGTTATGCACTGTATGAAGAAGATGGAACCGGCGGATACACCAAGGTGATTCAGGAAGAGAGTTACGAGTTCGACACGAACGCACAGACGTTCGGTGTGTTGGAGAAAACACAGTGTCCGGCAGTGCTGGCAGAGCAATGCTTTCTTTCAAACCAGGCAGATGCGGAAGCCTTTGCTTCTTCAGAGGGTTGTAAAGTGGTGGCACGGGCATATTACGAGGCTATCTGTGAGTATTTTGGAACCACGCCGATTACCGTATAATAACGCAGCAAAAAACGCGGGGGCGCACAAATGTGCGCCCCCGCGGGTGTTTGCACCCGAAACGAGACAATCCATAAGCCGGGTTCTGTATAAAACGACGATCTTTCTAGGCTGGGCGTCACCGCACAGCTCAAGCCGCCTCGGTGGGGCGCGCAAGGGCACGCATTGCCCCGGTCGGGCGTTGCTCCCGGTAAGGTTTACAGAGCCGCGCAAGTTACCAAGCGCGCTGGTGCGCTCTTACCGCACCTTTCCACCCTTGCCTGCAAAATGCAGGCGGTTTCTTTCTGTTGCACTATCTCTGGGGTCACCCCCGGCTGCCGTTAGCAGTTACCGTTCCCTTGAGGAGCCCGGACTTTCCTCAGAAGGCTTTGGGCCTTCCGCCGCCGTCTGTCTTGCTCGCTTCGGAGTTATTAGTATAACACATTGCAGGCGGGCGCGTCAATTTGCGCAAAAATTTCTTGCCTTCACCATGATGAAGCGATATAATTTGTAAACAAGAGGGATGGGCACCCGCACACGGCGGGGGCTCGCAAACAGGGAAAGGGGAATGTAGAATGCTGAAAAATGAGTATCTGGCCAAGGTGTATGCAGGTGTGCAGGCGCGCAGCGGCGGTGAAGCTGAGTTCTTGCAGGCCGTGGGCGAAGTGCTGGAAAGCCTGGAGCCCTATGTGGAAAAGCATCCGGAATTGGAGCAGTGGGGCGTTGTGGAGCGTATGTGTGAGCCGGAGCGTTTTCTGCAGTTCCGTGTGGCCTGGGTGGATGACGAGGGAAAGGTGCAGGTGAACCGTGGCTATCGTGTACAGTTCAACTCTGCTATTGGCCCGTACAAGGGTGGGCTTCGCTTCCATCCCAGCGTGAATGCTTCCGTGATTAAGTTCCTTGGCTTTGAGCAGGTGTTTAAGAATAGCCTGACAGGCCTGCCCATGGGCGGCGGCAAAGGCGGATCTGATTTTGATCCCAAGGGCCGCTCGGATGCGGAAGTGATGCGTTTCTGCCAAAGCTTTATGACAGAACTTGCAAAACACATTGGCCAGTTTACCGATGTGCCCGCCGGCGATATCGGTGTGGGTGCGCGTGAAATCGGGTATCTGTTCGGTCAATACAAGCGCCTGCGCAATGAGGTGACGGGTGTTCTCACGGGCAAGGGCCTTTCCTATGGCGGCAGCCTTGTGCGGCCGGAAGCTACGGGCTATGGCCTGTGCTATTTTACGCAGGAGGCACTGCGTTGCATGAAGCAAGATAGCTTCGAGGGCAAAACCGTGATCATCTCCGGTTCTGGCAATGTAGCTATTTACGCCACCGAAAAGGCTACACAGCTGGGCGGCAAGGTGGTTGCCATGTCGGATTCTAACGGTTACTTGGACGTGGTAAAAGAGATCAAGCTGCAGCGCCGCGGACGTATCAGTGAATATGTGCAGCAGGTGCCGGGTGCAGAGTATCACGAAGGTTGCGCTGGAATTTGGGGGCTCCCGTGTGATATTGCCTTGCCGTGTGCCACACAAAACGAGATCAACGAGGAAAGTGCGAAGAAACTGGTTGCCAATGGCTGCAAGGTGGTGTGCGAAGGCGCTAATATGCCTTCTACACCGGAAGCCATCACCGTGTATTATGAAAACGGCATCCTGTATGGCCCGGCAAAGGCGGCCAATGCGGGCGGCGTTGCCACCAGTGGCCTTGAGATGAGCCAGAACTCGCTGCGCCTTTCCTGGACGTTTGAGGAAGTGGACGCCCGCTTGAAGGATATCATGACGAACATCTTCCACAATGCATATGACGCCTCGAAAGCCTGTGGTGCGGAAGGTAACCTGATGGTAGGCGCCAATGTGGCCGGGTTTATCAAAGTGGCTGATGCCATGCTGGCCCAGGGCGTGGCCTATTGATTGTTGAGCAGTGGTAAATAAAGGACAGAATCAAAAATATCTGCCGCCGGGCATCTGACCAGGTGCCCGGCGGTATTTTGCATGAAGGGGGGGCTTGCCATGCGCTTGACATTTCGGGTAGAGTCAGAAGAAGACGGTGCTTTCCTGCGTGATGTGTTACGTCACAAAGGCGTCTCTACTGCCCTTTCTGCCAGTGTGAAACGCAGTGGAGGCTTTTTTGTGGATGGCACGCCTACACGCGCGAATCAACGGGTACCGGCGGGTGCCAGCGTCTGTTTCGAACTTCCTCCGGAGGCAGATACCAGTGTGATTCCACAGGACATCCCGCTCTCTATCGTGTATGAGGATGAACATGCCATGGTTGTGGAAAAACCGGCTGGTATGGCGGTGCATCCCACGCGTGGCGAAGTAAGCGGCACCTTGGCAAATGCCTTTTGTGGCCTTCTGCGTGAACGTGGGCAAAAAGGCGTGTTTCGGCCCATCAACCGCTTGGATAAAGGTACCAGTGGCCTTGTGTTGTGTGCCATGAATGCGTATGCAGCACCTCTTTTGGCGAAAAACGCACGTAAAGTATATTATGCGCTGTACAAGGGTGTTTTGCCCGCCCGAGTGGGAGCGTTTCACGGGCCCATTGCACGAAGAGGAGATTCCATTCTGGGCCGTTGTGTATCTCCACAAGGGCAGCCTGCCGGCACGCGATATTGTGTACTGGCCGAAAAAAATGGATTATCGTTGGCTGCCTGCACATTGGAAACGGGCCGTACGCACCAGATTCGTGTGCATTTTTCTCATGCGGGTTGCCCGCTGGCTGGGGATTGGCTCTATGGTGGGGATGTGCAACTTCTGGAAAGGCCTGCGCTTCATTG
>CAMBHV010000216.1 GCA_945867255.1 uncultured Clostridia bacterium | reverse complement strand
CTGGATAAGTTGTATCAGCCGGATATGCCGGATGCCCGCCGCGAAACACTTTTGGCCGGTTGGCACAAGGCCGTGGGGCGCAGCCTATCCTGGGCCGAGCCTGAGGACATGGCCTGAACCGTTTCAAGTAAATATATTTTCGCATACCGGCGATGTGTATGCTTATCAATCTTTTTACAAATAGAACCCGGCCCTTTTCATTCCGAAAAGGGCCGGGTTTTTTACCGCTTCACACAATTGCCTTACATCAGGCTGCGGTACAGTTCAGCGATCTCCTCCACGCTGGTATCACGCGGGTTACCCGGGCGGCATGCATCTGCAAAGGCGCTTTCTGCCAGGAATTGCACATCCTCTTCCTTGACAATCGCCTTCAGATCAGCCGGAATGCCGACATCCTGGCTCAGCTGTTTCACCGCATCGCAGGCAGCCTTCCGATACTCTTCCTGCGTCATGGCATCCACGCCTTCCACGCCCATGGCGCGGGCGATCTCACGATATTTTTCTCCTGTGCAGGGTGCGTTGTACTCCATCACCGTGGGCAGCAGGATGGCATTCGCCACACCATGCGGTGTATCGTATACAGCGCCCAGGCTATGCGCCATGCTGTGCACGATGCCAAGGCCCACGTTCGAGAAACCCTGCCCTGCAATATACTGCGCAAGAGCCATGCCTTCGCGGCCCTCCTGCGTGTTTGCCACCGCACCACGCAGGTATTTGCTGATCAAACGAATAGCCTCCAGATGGAACATATCCGTCATTTCCCATGCACCCTTTGTAATATACCCTTCAATTGCATGGGTCAGGGCGTCCATACCAGTGGCTGCCGTCAGCCCCTTGGGCATCGAAGACATCATGTCGGGGTCCACCACAGCGATCTCGGGAATATCGTTGGTGTCCACGCACACAAATTTGCGTTTTTTCTCCACGTCGGTGATCACATAGTTGATTGTCACCTCGGCAGCTGTGCCGGCTGTAGTGGGCACGGCGATGGTGAACACGGCATGCTTTTTGGTGGGCGCCACACCCTCCAGGCTACGTACATCGGCGAATTCAGGATTATTGGCAATGATGCCCACAGCCTTGGCGGTATCCATGGAAGAACCGCCGCCAATCGCGACGATGCAATCCGCCCCGCTGTGCTGGAACGCAGCTACGCCATGCTGTACATTCTCAATGGTGGGGTTTGGCTTGATCTCACTGTAGATCTCATAAGGAAAGCCAGCCGCATCCAACAGGCTTGTTACCTTATATGTAACACCAAATTTAAGAAGGTCCGGGTCCGAGCAAACAAATGCCTTGTGATAACCGCGGGCGGTAAGTTCCGGCACGATGTGTTCCACCGCACCTTTTCCGTGATAAGAAATAGTGTTCAGTACGATTCGATTGGCCATAATCTAACGCAACTCCTTTCATAATAAGAAAGCTTGTTTTTATCATACCTCGTTCTGCGGCGAATTTCCAGATATATTTTTCACAAAGTTCTATAAAAAGCAAGCGATTTCTTCCACCCCCGTGTGATTCACATGGGTTACTTTTCTGCCCGGCTTGCTGAGACAACCGAATTACTTCTGCTTGCCAGCCCGGAGAAACACCGAGGCATTTTCATCTTTGGGATTTTTATCTGAATACACCGCCTTTATAACAGCGCCATGTGACTAAAAGGCTTTCATTCCATTTTTACCATGAAATAAGGTTGCTTGATGTGCTTTTATCACGGCAGGCGTAATTCCACGCAAATATATCTGATGGTTACACCACAATATATAAAAAGCAACAAGAAAAGCCACGTTTTTTCTTTTGTAGCTGCTAAAACGTTGCATTGTCATTTTTCATATCTGGACGAAAACGTTGCCGCTATTATACAATAAAAATAAAAAGGGGGAAGCTTCGTATGGAAACGATAACCGCTATAAAAAGCCGCAGAAGCCACAGAAAATTTTCCAATCAGAAAATCGAAACCGGTGTGATTGAAAAAATTGTTGAGGCGGCCCGCTTTGCGCCGTCCTGGAAAAACACGCAAACGGTACGGTATACTGTCATAGAGAATAGAGCTTTATTAGATGAAATCAGTGAGCATTGTGTAATGGGGTTTGCTTTCAATGCAAAAACAATTTCCAGGTGTGCCTCATTGGTAGTGATCAGTTCTGTCGGCAAAATCAGCGGATATGAAAAAAACGGAGAATTTTCTACAAATCTCGGTCTGCATTGGCAATCCTTTGACGCTGGAATTGCTGCACAAACATTTTGTTTAGCAGCCCATTCATTGGGGGTTGCCTCTGTTATTTTGGGAATTTTTGATGAAAGCAGAATAAAATCCGTTTGCAAGTTACCGGAAAATCAGGACGTTATGGCATTAATTGCCATTGGTTATCCTATTGAAGCAGAAAAAGAAGCTCCGAAACGGTTAGAAGTAAATGAAATTCTTCACATGATTGATTGATCTTAAATCGTCAGGATGCCGGCAAATTCATGCAGATAGCTTCTGTGATTTTTTATCTGTTCAACCGTACCGGTGTTTTCTGTTTCATGTAAATCGTTCCTTTCTTCGTAGTTTTCAAATGAAAACAAAAAAGGCTTTGAGAGCGTGAGGCATCTCAAAGCCTTTTCGGCGTTTATCTTCCCTTATGTTTTTCTTTTCGTTTTTGCTGTTTTAAATCATACCGGCGTTGCTTTTCAGCTTCTTGCTTTCGGCTGCGAAGCACTTTTCTTATCTGTTTATTTTCTTCCCGCTGTTGCTGCAACGCCTGCTGTGCTTTTGTTCCGATACCAGGTTGAGCCGATTGTTTTCGTACTTGCCTTTGTATTCTCTTCGGATTTTTTGCTTCCTTTTTTACTTTCACATCAACAGGCGAACTGAACTTGAGCTGACTGTAATGTTTCAGAACAAATTCTAACACTTCATGATCTTTTGGTTCTGCTCCGAATATAACTTTGCACACAGACAGTTTCCCATCTTCTATACGTTCGAAGACGCCAACCCAAAACGGGTTGTCAAAGTACACGGTCAGCTTTCCAACTTTTTCGCACATAGCGAAACCCTCCTGCAATCTATTTCGCAGAAATGGACAACCCGGAGGGGAAGGTTACTTACCTGACATATTATCAGACGGCTGGGCTACCTACCAGCTCTAGCACATCAAGTGATGCACATT
>CAMBHV010000215.1 GCA_945867255.1 uncultured Clostridia bacterium | reverse complement strand
TATAGAAGAGCAGGTGCAGCCCAACGACATGGTGTACTAGGCCAAAAGCAACGTGCACCTGCGCAGGCGCGGGCGCACCTACACGGGCCTTTGCCCGTTTCACAGCGAAAAAACGCCGTCGTTTGTGGTGTACCCGGAAACACAAAGCTTTTACTGCTTTGGCTGCGGCGCCGGGGGCGACGTGATCACCTTTATCAAAAAAATCAACAACGTGGACTACGTGGAGGCCGTAAAAGCGCTGGCTTCGCGCGCGGGCATGGCCATGCCCGAGGAAGACGACGCGCAGGGCAGGCTGCGCAGCCGCATTGTTTCCATCAACAAAGACGCGGCGCGCTTTTTTGTGCAGTGCCTGCAAAGCGAAGAGGGGCGGGCCGCGCGGCGCTATTGGCGCGAGACGCGCGGGCTTTCACCGGCTGTGATCACACGGTTTGGCCTTGGCTTTGCGCCGGACAGTTTTCACGCCATGCGCAACCATCTGCGCGGCCTGGGGTACACCCAGGAGGAGATGCTGGCCTCCGGCCTTGTGAAAAAAAGCGAGAAAGGCAGTTTGTACGATGTGTTCCGCAACCGCGTGATGGTGCCCATTTTCGATTTGCGCGGAAACGTCATTGCGTTTGGTGGGCGCAACATGGGCCCGGAAAAGCCCAAATACATCAACAGCCCCGAGACGGTGGTGTATAAAAAAAGCCGCACGCTGTTTGCTTTGAACGTGGCAAAAAAAAGCAATGTGCGGCGATATATCCTGTGTGAAGGATATATGGACGTGATCAGCATGCATGCGGCGGGCTTTACCACGGCGGTGGCGGGTTGCGGAACGGCGCTGACGCCCGAGCAGGTAAAACTTCTGAGCGAATATGCCGACGAAGTGGTGCTGTGCTATGATTCGGACGAGGCCGGCCAGAAGGCCACGGCGCGTGCCATTGAACTGTTCAGTGCTTCGCCGGTGAAGGTGTCGGTGCTGAACATCTCCGGCGCAAAAGACCCGGACGAGTTCATCCGAAGATACGGGGCCGAAAAGTTTGGCCGCCTTTTGGACGGCAGCGCCAACGCCATTGAATATGAGCTGGAGAAATGCCGCGCACAGTACGACCTTGCAAAGCCGGATGGCCGCGTGGGGTATTTGAAACAGGCCATCAACGTACTGGCGGACACCACGGTAAGCGCCACCGAGCGCGATGTATATGCCGGCCGCCTTGCCGAGCAGACGGACGTGGACAAAACAGCTATTTTGACGCAGCTGGCCGCGGCCGTGAAGGCCCGGGGCTACCGCCAGCGCGCCAGAAAGCAGAAAGAGCTTCTGGCCGAGGGCAACGCAGGCCGCGTGACGGTGCCCTATTCACAGGGCGGGCAAAAGGCGCTGGGCGTGGCCTTTGCCCAGCAGCAGCTTTTGGCGGCGCTTTTGAAAAAGCCGGAATTTTGCCCGCGGGCGGCCGCGCGGTGCAGCCCGCAGCAGTTCTTGGACGAGGGGCTGGGCCAGGCGTACCAGCTGGTGCTGGCAGCCTATGACGCCGGCGAACAGGCGGACATCGCCTCGCTGGCAGGGCATCTGCCCGAGGAGACACTGGCTTTGATCAGCCGCATTTTGGCGCAAAACTATGACGTGGGCTTCACCGCCCAGGACGTGGATATGTACCTGGAGCGCATGGAAAAAGGCGTGCCGGGCTCTGCCCAGGCGGCGCACAGCACCACGCAGCAGATAGACGCGTACTTGCGCGAATTGAAGGAAAAGAAAAAATAGCCATCCGCGCGCGGCGCGCGGCAACCGAACACAGGAAAGGGAGACACGCATGGGAGAAAAGAAAAATGTGATCGCAAGCCTTGTGGAACTGGGCAAGCGCAACCAGAAGATCACCACCAAGGAGATCAACGACGCTTTGGAGGAGATCGGCTTCGAAGTGGAAATGGTGGACAAGCTGTATGAAACGCTGGACGCCAACAATATCGAGATCATAGAAGAGCCGGACACCGACGTGGGTGATTTTACCCTCACGGAAGAAACGGTGGACGAACTGGAGAGCGCGCTTTCTGCCGAGGGCGTGAATATCGACGACCCTGTGAAGGTGTATTTGAAGGAGATCGGCCGCGTGCCGCTGCTGAGCCCGGAGGAAGAGATCGACCTTGCGGTGAAGATCCAAAGCGGCGGGCCGGACGGCGAAAAGGCAAAGCAACGCCTTTCGGAGGCAAACCTGCGCCTTGTGGTGTCCATTGCAAAGCGCTATGTGGGCCGCGGCATGCAGTTTCTGGACTTGATTCAGGAGGGCAATTTGGGCCTGATCAAGGCAGTGGAAAAATTTGACCACACAAAGGGCTTCAAGTTCTCTACTTATGCCACATGGTGGATCCGCCAGGCCATCACGCGCGCCATTGCGGACCAGGCGCGCACCATCCGCATCCCCGTGCACATGGTGGAAACCATCAACAAGGTGAAAAAGGTGTCCAGCCAGCTGCTGCACCGCAACGGGCACGAGCCCACGGCGGATGAGATTGCCGCAGAGCTGGATATGCCGGTGGACAAAGTGCGCGAGATCATGCGCGTGGCGCAGGAGCCCGTGAGCCTGGAGACGCCCATCGGCGAGGAAGAAGACAGCCATCTGGGCGACTTTATCCCGGACGAAGACGCCCCCATGCCCGCCGAGGCCGCCAGCCACACCCTGCTGAAAGAACAGCTTTCGGGCGTGCTGAAAAGCCTTACCCCGCGTGAGGAAAAGGTGCTGCGGTTGCGTTTTGGCCTGGAAGACGGCCGCCCGCGCACGCTGGAGGAAGTGGGCAAGGAGTTCAATGTTACGCGCGAGCGCATCCGCCAGATCGAGGCCAAGGCGCTGCGCAAACTGCGCCATCCCAGCCGTTCGAAAAAGCTGCGCGATTTTCTGGACTGAGCCATTTATAACACACCGTCGCGCCGGCCCGGCCTGAGCCGGCGCGGCGGCTTTCTATGCGGAATGTTTTTGCAGAAAGGGGCATATCCATGCTGAATTTTGATTATCATATCGGCACGCAGGTGTTTTTTGGCAAGGGGCAGCTGGAAAAGCTGCCGGGGGCCATCCGCCCGCACACAGACAAGGTGCTGCTGTGCTACGGCGGCGGCTCGGTGAAGCGCACGGGGCTGCTGGCCCAGGTGCAGGCCGCGCTGGACAAAGCGGGCATTTCGTATGTGGAACTGGCCGGTGTGGAGCCCAACCCCCGCACCACCACGGTGGACAAGG
>CAMBHV010000214.1 GCA_945867255.1 uncultured Clostridia bacterium | reverse complement strand
GCAAAAAGTTCACCGTTTTGGACGTGCCTGCGGCCATGTTGCCCACAAATGTCTGCGACGAGCCGCTGACCACCGTCACCTGCTCGGGCAGCGTAAGGCTGACGGACACGTTTTCCGCGCCCGTTGTGCCGGCCGTGACGAAGATATCCGCCGTGAGGGTGAACTGCTGGCCGGCCACCACACTGCCGCCGCCGTAACCGGCGCTGCGCACCACAATGGCGCTGGCTTTGCCGCCCTCCACGTTGGTGGCGCCCACGCACTGGCTGATGTTCTGCGACAGATGCGCAAGCTCAAGGCCCTGCTGGCCGGAATACGAAATGTCGAACGACAGCGTGTTCGCGCCGCCCACATACGTGATGTCGTTGAACGACACATGGTATTCCAGCGGGCCGGAGGTCCAATCTGCCCCGCTGGAGTTTTTCTTGTCGTAGGCAAAGCCGCCGATCTGGATATCGCCAAGGCTGGGCGAGGCAAAGTTATAGGTGGAAGTGATTTTGATGTTGGGGAAGGCGTTGGCCATCAATTTTTTTAGGGCCGCATTATGCTGAACCGCAGGATCATCTTCTCCTGCATTCGCAGGCTCTATCTCTTTGGTAAAGCGCGGGTCGCAGATGCCCACGATGATGCAGCACTTCTGGCCGGGCTGGATGCGCTGCAGCTCGCCCGAAACGCCCAGCTGCGGCGTAACGGTGTAGCCCGTGATATACGGCGTGCCGCCGGTGACGCCGGTGCTGCCGCCGTCCCCGCTGGTGCTGCTGCCATCGCCGGTGCCGGGCGTTTGCCCGTCCGTTGCCACGGCCGGCACGGCCAGCATGCAGGCGGCCATCACAAGCGCAAGGCACACCGCAAGCAGTTTTGCTGCAAAATCAGTTTTCCGTTTCATGGTTGTTTCCTCTCTTTTCTGCGGGCTGTGCCGCGCCGGTGTCGCGCGTGTTTTCAGGCCGCGCGCCTGCCTGCCGCGTTTGCGCCGCGGCGCCGTTTTTTATTCCCCGTGCGGGCAGTGTGGTGTGTGGTTCCTCCACATCGCCGTGCACGGTGGTTTGCGGCTCGGCCACATCTTCCCCGGCCGTGTCGCCAAACATCTTTTTACGGTTTACTTCCTTTTCCTCTTCGCTGAGCAGGCGGTTGGACAACACGCGCCCGTCCTTGATGGTAACGATGCGGTCCGCACAGTCGGCAAGGTCGTTTTCGTGCGTTACCATCACAAAGGTGATGCCGCTTTCCTTGGCCATGTCCAGCATCATGCGAAGCACCTGGCGGGTGGTGACGGAATCCAGGTTGCCGGTGGGCTCGTCTGCAAAAATGACGGCGGGCTTTGCCGCGAACGCGCGGGCAATGCCCACGCGCTGCTGCTGGCCGCCGGACATCTCGGTGGGCTTGTGCCCCGCGCGGGATAAAAGGCCCATGCGTTTCAACTCGCGCCGGGCGGCCTTTTCGCGCTGCTTTTTCGGCACGCCCTTGAACATCAGCGGCAGTGCCACGTTTTCGGCAGCCGTCAGGCTGGGCAAAAGGTTGTAACTTTGGAAAATGAAGCCAAGGTGCTGCTGGCGGAACAGGGCCAGTTCATCCTCCGTCATGGCCGATATCTCGTGTTTGCCGATGAACACCTTACCGCGCGTTGGCTTTTCCAGCCCGGCAAGTTGGTTCAAAAGCGTGGATTTGCCCGAGCCGGACGCACCCACAATGCAACACATCTCGCCCTTGCCGATTTGCAGTTCGATATCATTCAGCGCCACTACTTTTTCATCGCCCACGCGGTACACCTTTCGCAAATGTTCCACAGTGATGATGGGTTTCACAAAGCGCCTCCTTTTCCGTTTGTTGGGTGCGGGGAATTTCCCCGCTGTATTCCCGCCCTGCGCAAAGCGCGGGCGCAAAATAGGCAAACCTGCCTAAAAAAACCATTTTTCGTTGAATTTCATCATAGCACAGTGCCCCCTTGTTTGGCAAGGAATTTCCAAATTGCAAAAAAGCCCTTGCGCGGTTTATAATAAGGAACATATCTTGCACAAAGGAGGCCGCCCAATGGGCCTGAAAGAAAAGATCGTATGGCTTTTGGCCATATTCCTTCTTGGCGACAGCGCACTGCGCGCCGCGCGCACAAACCTTACGCTGGGCAACGCCATGATGTATGGCATCACGGGGGCCATGTGGGTGTAGGCGCTGTTTCAAAAACGCATCGACGCCTTTTGCGCCGCCGGGGCCGGGCGCGTGCTGAAATATGTGTTTTTTGCCGGGTGCGGCGCCTATTTTCTGTTTGCGCTGGGGCTGTTCGCCGCCAGCTTTGCCCACCCCGCCACAGGCAACGAAAAGGCCGTGGTGGTGCTGGGGGCCGGGCTGCGGGGCCAGCAGGTAAGCGGCCTGTTGGCGCGCAGGCTGAACGCCGCACTGGAATATTACCAGGAGAACCCGGACATTTTGCTGGTGGTAAGCGGCGGGCAGGGCCCGGACGAAGACATTCCCGAGGCCGAGGCCATGGCGCGCTACCTGATGGAACGCGGCGTGCCGCAGGAACATATTTTAAAGGAAGATAAAAGCGCCTCCACCGAAGAAAACTTTGCCTTTTCCCGCGCATTGCTGGAACAGGCAGGCATTGACGCCGGCCAGCCGGTGGCCTATGTGACCAACCGGTTCCACATTTACCGCGCCGGCATCTTTGCGCGCAAGGCGGGCTTTACGCAGGTGACGGCCGTGCCGGCATCCATCAGCTTTGGCACCGTAATGCCCAGCTATCTGCGCGAGGTGCTGGCCGTGTGCCATGAGTGGGTGTTTGGCTGAAAGGGCATAGGGCCCCTTTCCCCCATTATCATAAACGACAGTTGTATCTGTTCTGTTTCACGAAACGGCAAAAAACCAAAAAAAATTTCGGGGCCCCCGCCTTGCCTTCCCTAAGATCCCTGGCGGCCGCCCCGCTTTGCGTGCGCCGCGCAAAAACGTCAGCGCAAAATTTCGTTCAAAAAGCTTGTGCCATCCAGCTTGGCCGGCACGCCCAGATAATCGCACACCGTGCATGCGATGCACCCGAAGCTGCGGCGTGTGCCAAGGTTCACCCCTTCGCGCACATGGCTGCCAAAAGCCAGCATGGGCACGTATTCACGCGAATGATCGGTGGAAGGCGTGGCAGGGTCACACCCGTGGTCTGCCGTGATGATGAGAAGATCGTCCGGCCCAAGCAGCTTCACCAGCTGCACCAGATATTCGTCAAAG
>CAMBHV010000213.1 GCA_945867255.1 uncultured Clostridia bacterium | reverse complement strand
AATATGATGATTCCGTGCGTGTTTCCCGTACGGGCGATATTGAGCCACTGAATATCAAAACCATGCCGCATCCGGGCTTCCCCACCGACATGCAGCCGCTGATGAGTGTGTTGCTGACGTTGGCGAAGGGAACTTCCATCATTACGGAAGGCATTTGGGAGAACCGTTTCCGCTATGTGGAAGAATTGGTGCGTATGGGCGTGAATATCCAGGTGGCCGGGCGTGTGGCCGTGATCGAAGGTGTGCATGAATTGCTGCCAGCCCCCATGCGCGCAACGGACCTTCGTGCCGGTGCAGCTATGGTAATGGCGGCGCTGGCTGCAAACGGCGTGTCTGAGATTACGGAGATCAGCCACATTGAACGCGGATATGAGGACATTGCCGAGAAGTTGCGTGGCTTGGGTGCTGATATCCGCAGGGTAGAAAAGCCTGACTTGCCACTTCGCAGGGCGCAATAAAGAGCATACAGGGAAAGAGGCGCACGCCTCTTTCCTTTCTTTATGCCGGGAAATATTGGCAGGTTTAAAATGGATCCGCACATGGAGGGGATAGTACATGGCGTGCTTTACCACGCTATATTCCGGTTCTTCCGGTAACTGTGCATTTTTAGAAGAAGACGGGCGGTTTGTGCTGGTAGACATGGGAAAAAGTGCCCGTGCTACCACACGCGCATTGGCTCAGCTTGGCGCACAAGCAAAACAACTGTGTGGCATTTTGGTAACACATGAGCATTCTGACCATGTGGCTGGGCTGGCGGTGTTTTTGAAGCATAACCCGGTGCCGGTATATGCTACCAGTGCTACGCTGCACGCTTTGGCACAGCGTGGTTATGTGCCACCCAATACGAATCTGATCCCGGTGGACAGATGTGGCGAGATAGATGTAGGTGGCTTTGCGGTGCAGAGCTTTTCTACCAGCCATGACGCTGCGGATTGCTGTGGTTTTCGCGTATCTACCCCACAGGGGAAGACATTGGCCATTGCAACGGACCTTGGGTTTGTTTCCGATGAAGTGCTGGCTAATCTGTATATGGCGGATGTGGTGGCGCTGGAATCCAATTACGATTTTCACATGCTGATGCAGGGCCCGTACCCATATTATCTGAAAAAACGCATCGCTTCGGAAAACGGGCATTTGTGCAACGATGAATGTGCAGCTACATTGGTAAAGTTGATGACAGCAGGTTGCAAAAAGTTTGCCCTGTGCCATATCAGCCAGGAAAATAATGCCCCGGCATTGGCTTTGCAAAGTGTGCAGGCGGCTGTGTTGCAAAGCGGCACAGTGGTTGCGCCAGATGTGATAGTACAAACGGCGCGGCGCCATGAGGTGTCACCAGTGTTTCCATTCTGAAGGGGGCGGGCATATGCTGAATATGACGGTAATCGCGGTGGGAAAGCTGAATGCCACATATTTTCGGCAGGCAGCTGCCGAATATGAAAAGCGGTTGGGCGCATTTTGCCGCATTCGCATCGTTGAACTTGCGGAATATCAGATCACGGAGAAAAATGCAAGTGCCGCTCAGATCGAGAAAGCGCTGGAGAAGGAAGGCGCTGCGATTCTGGCCGCAGTGCCCAAAAACGCAGTACTGGTGGCACTTTGTATAGAGGGAGGCCAGCTTTCCAGTGAAAAACTGGCTCGAAAACTTTCAGATTGGGCGGTTTCCGGTGCGTCTGACGCCGCGTTTGTCATTGGTTCTTCTCACGGGCTTTCTCCGCAGGTGAAAAAGAAGGCGACGCTGCGTTTGTCTATGAGCGAGATGACATTTCCACACCAGCTGGCACGTGTTATGCTGCTGGAGCAGTTATATCGTGCCTGCTGCATCGAGGCGGGGAGGCCGTACCATAAGTGAAAAGTGTGCATTCCGGGCTAAGAGGCATACTGCGTTATGCATAATAAATGAATGGCGCAGCCTGAAACGGGCCGGTTTGTTGGCGTTAACCCCCTGAGATGTTATTGCGGAAAATCTTACTTGATCCACAAAACGGTTGCTTGCTGTACAGAGTGTCGTATCTTCTATGTGCCTTTTGGAAAAATATATTTACAAAGAGGATACTTTTGAGCTCGATGAAATAAAAGCTCGTATGGTATTGACAATATGCACAATAGTGGATATAGTGAGAATGAAATACCTTGCCGAGTAAAAGGGAGGAAATACGGATGAAAAAGTTTTTTGCAGTATGCCTTTCTCTGTGTCTGGCAATAGCATTGTGTGCCGTGCCGGCGTTTGCAGATGGTGATGTGGCTCAGGTGGAGGGTGGTAACACATATCCCACGTTGCAGCAAGCCATCGATGCGGTGAGCGGCTCTGGAAAAGTGACGCTTTTGAAAGACACAGCCGAAGATATTACGATCGCTTCCGGGAAAACGATTGAGCTGGTTTTAAATGCTAAGCTGACGAATGTTTCCGGCCATACCATTGTGGTGAAAGATGGCGGCAACCTTACCATTAGTGGTTCTGGAACAGTGGATAATATTACGCATCAGCGTGCAGCAATCGACAATGAAATTGGCGGCGTTGTAGTTTTGAATGGCGGCACTTTTACCCGCAGCGCCGAGACGGGTTCTAGCCCTTCTGAGGGTGGCGCGAACACATTTTATACCATTCGTAACCATGGCACCATGACGTTCAATGCCGGTGTTGTTGTAAGCCAGAACGGCCATTTTTCCAGCCTTGTGGAAAACGGCTTTTATAATGGTACTTCGGAAAACCCGAGTGGTGGAGCGGCCACGATGATTATTAACGGTGGCAATTTTACAGGCGGCATCAATACCATTAAAAATGATGACTACGGTGTGCTCACTATATACGATGGCAACTTTGCGAACACGACCCAGGCGGCTTTGCTGAACTGGAACGAAGCAACGGTGGAAAATGGTACGTTTGAGTCTACCGGTCCTGCCGTTTTGAATGGCGGCGGCAATGCCACCATGGATAAGGGCACTTTGAACCTGAAAGGCGGTACATTTACGGGCGCTGCCGGGCAAGATGCAGTGGCTGCAATGAATGGACAGGCCAGTTATCTGAATGGCGTGGATATTACGGGCGGTGCATACAGCAGTGATGTAAGCCAGATGGTAGCCACCGGTTCTTCCGAACTTGTAAAAGCCAGCGGAGATAACCGTTATCAAGTTGTGCAGTATACCAGCAGCACTAATGGTGTTACAGCGGCTACAAAGCTTAATGGCACGAACGTGTTCTTCGAGAGTTTAAATGAT